>CAZFDX010000333.1:0-1641 GCA_964518325.1 uncultured Alcaligenaceae bacterium
TCCGTGAGGGAATCGGCACTTCTTTTGTTTGGCCAATATCGATAGGCTAAAGCCGTTAACAAGATGATGCCCCCCACCCAAGTGGTTGCTGGGGGTTTTTCCGTATCCGGCGAAATCAGATACGCCCAAACGGGATTGAGCATCGGCTCCAGTAAAGTGATAATCCCCGCTTCCTGAGGGCCAATGGTGCGTAACCCTTTCGAGAAAAGCCAATAGGGTAACGCCATTTGGATACCACCAAAAAACGCCAGAAACAGCAATTGCTTCCATGTGGGGGTAGTCAGCCAAGTCCACCAATCGGTTGGCCCCAAAATAATCAGCAAGGAGATCGACAAAATAATCCCACTACCAAAATGGTTCAGAAATGTCAGCCAAGGGGAAGATTCACTCCGCAACGCACGCAAACAAACAATCACCGAAGCGTAAAAAAATCCGCTGCTAATAGCTAACACCGAAATCCCCAGTAGGTTCGATTGGGGACCTCCCGAGGGGGGTGGCATTTCTTGAAGCATCAACCCCGTGAGAATAATGGCTATTCCCGTTAAGCCGATCACCAGAGAAACCACACTGCGGCGATCGATTTTTTCTTTTAGGACACACACTGCAATGAGAAAAACCCAAAAGGGGGCCGTATTCTGAAGCAAAATCGCATTCGCGGCTTGCCCCCCCGCCAAGGCCGTTAGATAAGTGGCATTCATCGCTGCGAAACAGGCCACCATCAGGGGCATCAACGGTCGAAAGGTCATTTCCCGACGACGCACCAGCGGAATCATGATGATCCCTGCAAACAGGGATCGAAACATGGCCATTTGAATCGCCGACAGTTCGGGTTGGTGTAACCCTAATGGGGTTTCTTTTTGGAGCAGTCGGGTCATCAGGCCACCAAGGCTCCAAAAACACGCTGCCAAAACTACCAGAAGACGAGCTTGAAAAACAGAGGGATTCACTCGGTTGATTATAGATGAACAAACAAAGACAACAAACTTAAAAGGGTAATACTGACCGCGGCCATTAATCCAAGGACAAACGGGCACAAAAAGGAGTTCCGACGTGCCACAGGACACAGAGCAGGCAGAAGCAGCGTATGGGCCGGACGGATACCGGAATTTCCCGACGAGGGGGGATTATCGGAAAGCATCCCCGAAGCAAGCAAATCCTGAATCAGCTCACCAGCATGGGTATAACGATCTTCGGGAGAACGGGCGAGCATCTTACCGATGATTCGTTCCAAACATTTGGGAGTATTCGGTTCGAGATTTCGGATCGGAGTATAGATGCCCCGTTCTTTGATTTTCTCCATCGTTTGAGAGGAATCGGCAGGGAAGGGGAGCTTCCCTGTCACCATACGGTAATAGCTAACCCCCAAGGCAAAAATATCGGTGCGACGATCGACCAACGAAGGATTCAGGTGTTGTTCCCAAGGCATATAAGCGGGTGTGCCAAGTTCCTGCCCCAAGGCGGTCAATTGTGTGGATTGGTGCAATGTGAACGCCGCCCCCAACTCGCCGAGTTTTGCGGTACCATCTCGCCCCCACAACATATTGGAAGGTTGTACATCGCGATGGACATACCACCGCGAGTGTAATCCTTCTAATCCCCGCGCCCCCACCAGCACAATTTGTGTTGCCCTGTTTCGCGGCA
>CAZFDX010000334.1:0-1598 GCA_964518325.1 uncultured Alcaligenaceae bacterium
ATTTATGAGCAAACCAACGGCACGGCTTCTCCTTGCTAGTGAAACTCAATCTTCCGATCTGAGTTCGCGATTACAATCTTCGGGGTATATTTTTTCTTTCGGGGGGCTTGCGGGGATTGCCCCCGAGGCGTTTCGGCAGGCCCAATTCGCGATTCTGCAGCTTTCTGCTCAGTCGGTCCCGTTGGCACAGAATTTACTCCAACGGATTCGCCTTGATCTTGCGGATTGGCATGTGCCGATTTTGTGCTTGTTACCGACCGAGGTTCCGCCGCATTTGTTGCTCGATGTGGGGGCCGACTTTTGCCTTCCCATTTCGGCTGATGAAGAAACGCTGCTCGCTCAGATTCGAGCGGGTTTGCGCATTTACCATACCATGTCGCGCTTATCGCATCAGGCTTCTGTCAGTCAAAATTTGCATGCGCAACTGCAATCGGCCCATCAACAAATTGATGGCGATTTGGAATTGACTCGGCGCATTCATCGGGGGTTCTTGCCGCGAAAATTCCCTGAAATTTATGAGACGAAAATTGGTATTTGTTACCGGCCTCGCTCTCGGGTCGGAGGCGATTTCTACGATGTGTTCCGACTCGACGAGGAACATATTGGCTTCTATCTCGCCGATGCTATGGGGCGGGGATTACCGGCTTCGAGCCTGTTGAGCATCTATGTCAAAAAAGCCCTGCGCACCAAGGAGATTTCGGGCCATAATTATCGCCTCATCGATCCGAACGAGGTTTTGGCGGGACTCAACCGCGAGTTGGTGAATTTGCAACTTCCGGAACCTCCTTTTGTCACCATGCTCTATGGTATTTTGAACTGCCGAGATGGGGTGGTACTCTTCTCGCGGGCGGCTCATCCCCACCCGATTTACGTTCCCGCCAATGGTGATCCCCCGACCTATTGGACCACGTCAGGAACCCTTCGGGGGGTTTTTGATGCCGAATTTCCCCTGCAACGACAACGCCTTCAATCGGGAGATAAACTCGTTCTGTATTCCGATGGGGTTCATCCCCCCGGAAATGGGCCCGGTTCCACGAAAGATTCTCTTCTCGAAGCCACGCAAACGCATCGCCACCTTTCGGCACAACCTTTTGTAGACTATTTGGCCCGCGAGCTTTTGGAGCAATCGCGTCATCCGGAAGATTTTTCGATCCTCACGATTGAATATCATGCTCCAACGTCTTAAGGGATGCTCGCTGGCTTCTCGGCTTCTGGTATTCTCGGCTTCTCGGTTTCTGGGATTCTCAACTTCTCGGTTTCTCAATTTCTCGGTTTCGTTGGAGGGTGAGAGAAAACTGTTCTTGGCCGTTGGACGTGAGGGCGATAAACTAAGGTCGTTCCCGTTTTGAGATTATCTTCCTCTGTGTGAGAATGGAATGGCCCGTATCCCGCAGCCTCGGCTAAGTGTTGCTTGGAAAAAACATGTGGGTGAGCATGTCGCGGATGTGAAATGGTCTCCTGAGGGAGATCGGCTGGCGGTGGCCTTGGCGAGTGGGTTAGTTTCCATCTACAAACGGGAAACGGGAGAAGCATTAGCCTTCCCAGAAGGTCATAAATTCGGTGCGATTGCCGTTTCTTGGTCTCCCGATGGAACACGG
>CAZFDX010000335.1:0-2284 GCA_964518325.1 uncultured Alcaligenaceae bacterium
AGCATGGCTTCACCGACGTAGCTTCCCTGATCCAGAACCGTGACGGGTCCCCCTTCGAGAGTCAGCCCCGTTGTGTTCAGAAATTCCACACAACGCATGGGGTTCTGCTCTCGGGCTGCCTTTTGATACAGTAGGACATTCCGACCCGAAAACGGTTTCAGCACGATCGGCACCAAGGCCGATTGGTTGCGGCGGATCGTCACCGGCTCGGAAATATCGTAGCCGAACAGATCGCCGAGTTCTCGTTCTCGCACTTGGGTTTTGACCGAAGATTCCCGCGAACGATTCTCCGCGTAACTCGCCGGCTCCGCTCGGGGGGCAGAAGCAAAGACGGGCCGCATTTTCGCTAGTTTCGGTGAGTCGGCCTGATAAGAATCATCCGTCTCGCTGTGCTCGCCCATCGCAGCATAGGCACGAAGCCTTCCCGATTCAATTTCCGGTGGCAGGACCCCTGTGGTTTCTTGGACCTTCACTTCCGGCCGGCGAATGTAACGCGGAGTATACAGATCGTGCACAAACGAGACGGGCAAACCGGAAACCAGCGAAAGGTCCACTGCGTTCCAATCTTCATCTTGCATGTTATCGACTACGGCCCAGCCTTGAATTTTCGGCTCTTCGTCTTCGTTCAATAAAAGTCGATAGGTCGCTTTCCAAACGGGGGCCGCCAAAACATACGAGACCCGAAGCGTTCGCTCCCCTTCGCCACTGGCGAAAAAGGTAAAGGTGCGGGCATCCTTCTTTTTCGAGTTCAATAAGGTTCGCAGATAAAATTCTAGGTCCCGCTTCAACGATTCATCGAGCAACGTCAAGTTCGACTCGAACAATGGAGCCGAAAGAACATCCCCCCCATCGGTCAACAACGAAAGACGAACTTCCTGAACAGTTTTCCCATTGAGGATTGTTTCGTTTCGATCGATCCCGATGATGATCCCTTCGGCATGGAACGGATTTTGAATCGTGACCCGAGCACCCTTGAGCTGTGGGATCAACTGGCTGAGGCTATTTTGATCGGGGATGGCAAGCGATATTTCCGAAAGGAGCTGTTCTACGGGCTTGGTAGAATCGTAGGAGACTGCGTTGATATAACCCCCATCGAGATCGAGAACCGTGAGCGATTTCAGAACATCGCTTACCTCATTTTGTTTGAAGGTAAGCGTCAGGGTCTCTTCTCCTTCGACCTTTCCCTCTCGTTCAAAGTAACCGACCCCGTGCTTGTAGAGAACAACGCGAGTGATTGGCAAATTCGTCATGAAAAACCTCCTAGTCCCAGAAGTGTTGAAAAATCCCCCTTGCTAAAGGATACGCAATCCGGCAAGCGCAACGATCTTAAAAAAACAAGAACATCCTAAGATTCAGGACAAAAGGCGAATCGAATCGAGCCAAAGCGAATCGAGCCAAGGAATTTTATTAGAGCGAATATGATGAGGGGAATCGACGATCAAGGTTGCTGGATCGAACAATCGCATGATCTAAAGAATGAAAATTCGATTTTATGATCTGGCGTTCATACCATCTCGCGATCGTTTGTGCGTGAGATGGCACGAGCCGATTCTCGTTGAGTTCACTAGGCACGCATCAAAATGGCCCCTTCCCCGTTGCGGAGTGTGACCCGATTCGTGATCGGCCCCAAGGTTCCATCCGCGTTCAAAAGTCGGTAGTTCCCATTGAGTTGGTGAGTCGTGGCGGTATTGTCGGCCAGTGTTCCCGTACCGACTGCAACGGTCCGAGAAAGAGGTTTGTATAACACTATCGCTTGATCGAATTCGCGGCCATAAATGCGATACTCGATCGCGGGATTCGCGGGGTCGCGACCGCTAGCCCATTGACTCCATGTCCCTTGGGGCTGCCCAATGTTGGTCGCGATCGCATCGAACCAATGACGACTCCACGTCGAAGCAGGTTCTTCGCCTCCCCAGAGCATCAGGGCAGTATAGTTGGGATCGCTGAGCAAATAGTAATAGGCTAAGGCGGCCATTTGTGTTCGGGGGTCGGTCGGACTACCTCCGGTTGAGAGGGTATCGAGGATCATCAATCCCGAGGGAGACGTTAAACTCAATCGTCGCGAGACCAAGGCCGCACTATCCAAAAACTGAGACCAAGTATGAGCCAAGGGGCGCAACATAAATTCTTCGAGTGTGGCAGGAACCTGACGAGTCACCCGATCCGCCGCAAGCCCCCCCCCCGCAGCGTTGGCGGTCACCCACCGCGGAGCAATCGCCCGATTCACCGCACGCAACATGTTCACGTAAGCGGTCGCGTAGGTGTCCATCGATTCCAACAGCAC
>CAZFDX010000336.1:0-1520 GCA_964518325.1 uncultured Alcaligenaceae bacterium
CACCTGTTTACCTAGCAATTTGACTTTGTCGAGAGCTGGTATAAAATCTTTATCTCCCGTAATTAGCACGGCTAAATCGTAGGTACCCACCGCGGCGTGATAAAGTAAACTGGAGGCCACCGAAATGTCCACACATTTCTCTTTTGGTTCCCATCTGTCGTTAGGATGACGATCCTGTTTATAGAGGCGTCGACCTTTGAAATCAATTGGATACCGTTGAATAATGTATCCATACTTACCTTCGAGAGTGTTTAGGAAGTTTTCTCTTCGAGAAACGAACATCTTGTCTTGTTTGTGAACATTACTAGGAATACTCGTCGATAAAATAGTACCTTCTCGAGTAATAATCGCATTTAACTTCGTAGCAATATATTTGCTGAGAGCTACAGGCAATCGCCCCAAATCGAACTTATTAGAGCTGTCAAGTTTTAAAGCCATGATGTTATGCCATAGCCAAGTTCCATCAATAAAAATAGTGGTGCGGTAGGCATTCATTTCTGCAAACCGAATAAATTGATAACTTGAGCAAATTTATGGTTTTGGAAAGTTTTCTTTCAATTGTTCAACTTAAACAACCGTATGGAGATCCGCCAAAACGAGAAAGGTCGAGGGTTGTATGCCACTCGGGACTATCAACCTTGGGAATTAATTTTTGAAGAGGATCCGATTATTTCAGCATGTGATCTCGATGGTGCCAAGTCCAAAACTATTTCACGGGCTTTGACATTCGATCAACGATTTCAAGCATTTATTGGTACCGTTCCAGATGCATCAAAGTATCCTTCGCTGAAATACGCGGTTCTCTTAGCAAAGAAAGGCATAACATATGATAAAATTAAACATTTGGCCGCAAGTGTTGCCGTGACAACAACAAAACATGAACGTAAGAACGCAATAAAGGACACCCATCCCTCCCGGGAACATTTAGAGAAGATGGCCTCAATCTATCTTTCCAACAACTTTGTCATCGAATCATTATTTGGAGGAAATATCGGTACGTCAATGTTCGATCGAGGCAGTATGTTTAACCATGATTGTGATCCTAACGCCTTTCAAGTTGTCACTTATAATAAGTTATTAATTTATGCTCGAAAGAAAATTTCGGCCGGCCAAGAGATTACTATCACCTACAAAGCTTTAGGATTAGCTGCCAGTAGTAGTAATCTTGCATTCCCGTGTCAATGTGGACACTGTAATCAAGTCCCCGTTGTTCCTGATGAGTTTTTAACTCGACTTCAAGAATGTTCAACTTATGAAGACTCAATCGATTGGACATGGCAAGCTCTTGTTCTAGAAGAAAACCCGGTTTTGCTCATTAGTTATGTCCGCATTCTTTTGGAAAACTATTATCCATTGTGGTGTAGTGGGAAAACCTATCGAGAAGACGACCTTTATAATTTATTCATGAGTATTTCTCTTGAACCATATCCCGTTTGGCTGAGTGTAAAACTTGTTTGTTTGAGTTTGGCATACCGGAAAGGTCGAACTGAAGACCTGGCAGCTCTTCGAAAAGAACTGAG
>CAZFDX010000337.1:0-2213 GCA_964518325.1 uncultured Alcaligenaceae bacterium
CATACCTACGTGCCTCCGGTAACGGAGTTATCGGTATCGGGGGGGGACCCCCACCGGTCACTCTCGATCCGTGAGAGTTCCGGTCCTCCGAGGCCTTGTGGTAAACCTCTTCCATGAAATTCCCCAAGGGTCTTATCGCGTTCACTCCTAGAGAGTGAGGATGAACCCTTTGTGGGAATTTTTTTTGTTGACGGTTAGAGTTTTCCCAGTCACTCTTACACCCTGAAATCAACATGAGTCATTTCATCAGTCTCGATGATTTAAGAGCCGCATGGAAAATCCATGATCCCGAGTTCGTACAAAAATTCCTGAACTTGTTAAACCAGCCGGCTCCTCCTAGTCCCCCAATTCCTGTGGGGGCCTACACCTTTGAAAAATTTATTCAGGAAATTCATTCAGAGAGGTACGATAGAAAATCGGAATCGCAGCGGTCGCACCGTGTTTCCATGATTGCCAAGTTGGAAGCCCCCAATGCGGACGTTCCCCTTGAACCGAAACACAAAGCCTACGAAATTCTCTTTGCTCTGTGGCAATCAGAAGAGCCTTATGCCCGCCGAAGTTTAATCCAGATACTCCAAGTCGTACCTTTGAATTATGGTCCTTGGCGGGGAATCAAACGAATTTTTAAGGAAGCCGAAGCCAAAAACGATTCAGAAATCTATGGGCTGATTGCTGCACGACTGGATACGGCCCTAAAGGGTCAAATAACCCGAGGAACCGTGATTTATTTGGTTCGTCGTGCCAGACGGTTTCTTCGCCGGATAAGCTCGCGGCTTCCCACCACCTATGCTGATGTTGCCTGTGATTTCTTAATTCATTTCCCAGATGCAAAGGAGACTTGTTGGCTTGCTGATTACATCATTTACAATCACAATGAATTATGGCAACGCACCCCACGACCGCTTTTTCGCCTACTAGAACAAGCCCAATCCGATGCGGTGTTCAAATTCGCCATAAAGAATCTGAAATCACACTTTCCCACGCAGCTGCGTGAAGTGGAACCCGCTTGGGTCGCTCGATTAACGAACCGATTTTCAAAAGAGATTCATTCGTTTGTCGTCTGGATTCTTAACAATGTGCCAAAATTCGAGCAAAGTCGATTCCGTGAACTCGGTCTACATGATGCGGTCTTAAGTCTGTTCGACTCTCCTAATGATGAAGCGCGAACCTATGCCGCTCGATATGCCCGTTCGCATGCCCGCGATCTGAAGACCGAACAACTTATTCGCTTGGTTGACAATAACAACAGCGAAGTGGTCAAATTAGCCTTGGATATTATTCAAGAACGACACCCCAGAAAAGATATTGGGCGAGACGCCTGGGGCCGACTCCTCCAAACCAAAGGGGGACACAAACTCGCTGCCGAGACCCTCACGAAACACTTTGGCCCGAAGGAATTGACACCCGATTGGTTTGTCAACGTCCTGTTTTCTCCCTCGGAGCGGTCTTTTGATTTCGCATTGAAGTTGTTTCCACAGGTTCATAACCCCTACGAATTAGGGGCGATCTTTTTTCACAATTTGATCAATCGAATTACCGATCGAAACACTAAGGTTGCCCGTCGCATCGCCCAATTTGCTCTCGATCAATTGGATAACTCGGATTTGAACACTCTGCCCGTTGATGCACTCAAACGACTGTTGGTCAATCCTTTGACCTCGAAGGCTGCGCTGAAGTGGATCGATTCCGGTAAGCTGCCAATCTCTCGCTTGGGAATCGGTTTTTCCCGAGCGATGGCCTATCGAATTGATTGGGCAAAGGACCCCTTTATCGTCGAACTATTGAATGATGAGGCTTGGAAGAAGGACATCACATTTAATGAAGAGCATGCCGTTCAATTCCGTAAATGGCTTGCCGACCCTCGAAAATTCTCTCCCTCAGAAGTCGGGCTGGAGTGGTTATTAGAAGTCGTTCAAAACGGAGATAGCACGATCGGTAGCTGGGCAAGCGAATTCTTGAACAAAGCCTTCCTCCCTGCGGATTTTGCTCCACAAAGCCCCGCTACTTCTGCACCTTCTCCCACGACCCAGGCGCCGGTCGATCTCAAAAATGCGAGCTTTTTATTCACGGGGAAACTCGCCACGATGAACCGCAAGGAAGCAGAAGACAAGGTCAAATCGGCCGGTGGGGTGGTGGCAGGAAGTGTGAGTAAAAACTTGGCCTATTTGGTGGTCGGCGATGAAGGCTCGCCATTGTATGGTCAAGGCAAAAAG
>CAZFDX010000338.1:0-2163 GCA_964518325.1 uncultured Alcaligenaceae bacterium
AGAATGGAGAATGAGGGAAGGGAGAAGGGGGGAATGTGTCAACATGTCAACATGTCAACATGTCAACACGAAGATGGCGAACATGGCCAAGGTCTCGGGTTCCGTTTGCAGTGAAAGGAAATTCTCTGAAGCTGACGAATCGACATATGTTGACGTGTTGACATGTTGACGTGTTGACATGTTGACATGTTGACATGTTGACATGTTGACGTGTTGACATGTTGACATGTTGACGTGTTGACGGGAGACCCCGAAGACTTACCTCCTCGGCTCGCCTCCCTCATTCTCCCTTCTCGATTCTCAATTCTCCATTCTCCCATTCTCAATTCTCAATTCCCCCTCTCCCTTGCTCTGCCGAAAGGGTTAAGGTTGGGTCAGCAGATCGAAGGCTTGTTGGTACTTTTCGACCGTCTTTTGGACGATTTCATCAGGGAGTTCCGGAGGAGGAGAGTTTTTATCCCAAGAGGTGGAATTCAACCAATCGCGGATAATTTGCTTATCAAACGAGGGGGGGGATTGGCCCACTTGGTAGCTGCTCATAGGCCAAAAGCGAGAGCTATCGGGGGTGAGAACTTCATCAATCAAAATAATCTGGCCGGAAGGTAAGCGGCCAAATTCGAATTTGGTATCGGCAATGATAATGCCCCGCTGGGCAGCATATTCGGCCGCCCGAAGATAAATATCCAAGGATCGGCGACGAAGCTCCTCGGCCACATCGGGACCGACAATGTCGATCATCTGGGCAAAGGAGATATTTTCATCGTGGCCCGATTGTGCTTTGGTGGCCGGTGTAAACAGGGGCTGCGGGAGCTTTTGAGCTTCTTGCAGATTCGCAGGGAGAGGGATACCGCAGACCGCTTGGGTTTGGCGATATTCCTTCCAGCCGGACCCCATCAAGTAGCCCCGAACCACACACTCCACAGGGAAGACCTCGGTTTTGTGGCAGAGCATACTTCGCCCTTCCAATTCGGGCCGTTGAAAAGGCAGGGGAAAATCGCGTAAATCGGTACTAATCAGATGATGAGGGACCTGAAGCCAATTCAACCAAAAGCGGGTCAATTGGGTGAGCAAACGCCCCTTGTTGGGAATGGGTGTGGGTAAAATATAGTCGAAGGCACTGACCCGATCGGAAGCAATCAGAACCAAGCGATCG
Source organism: uncultured Alcaligenaceae bacterium (assembly GCA_964518325.1). Classification (GTDB taxonomy): domain Bacteria; phylum Planctomycetota; class Planctomycetia; order Gemmatales; family Gemmataceae; genus SKW135. The sequence goes on from CAZFDX010000338.1 coordinate 1,154, forward strand.
CCGAGATCGTAAATTTCACGAACTTTGCCAGATCGTTTGGGGTAATCAGGAATATGGGTCGATACCAGAACAGCAGCAGAATCAGAATTCACGACAAAATCTCTTTGCGAACTTCACACTTCCCTTCGGCCCCAATCAAGCGTTGTTGAAGTCCAAGGTAAGGATAACGGAATTTGAAAGGGTCCAAGCCCATGAGATGCAAGATCGTGGCCTGCAAATCTTGCACACTGGTTTTGCCTTCAACGACCTGATAGCCGAGTTCATCGGTCTGGCCGAACGAGGTACCCGCCTTGATGCCTGCCCCAGCCAACCACATGGTAAAGCAATGGGGGTGATGGTCGCGACCAAGGAATTTGGAACCGCCGCGAGCCTCGTTCATGGAGGTGCGTCCGAATTCCCCCCCCCAAATGAGGAGGGTGCTTTCGAGCAAGCCGGTCCGTTTCAAGTCTTCGAGCAAGGCAGAAATGGGCTTATCGATCTCTTTACATTTGCGGGGCAAAGCATTCAAAATATCGTCCCCCGCACCGGTCCCGTGAATATCCCAGCCCCAGTCGAATAATTGCACGAACCGAACCCCCCGTTCCACCAGCCGACGAGCTAACAAGCAGTTATTAGCAAACGAGGCCGCACCCGGTTGGGCACCGTACATTTCGATGGTCTTTTTATCTTCTTTGGCAATATCCATCACTTCCGGAACGGCCGTTTGCATCCGAAAAGCGAGTTCGTATTGCTCGATACGGGTCAAGGTTTCCGGATCACCAAATTCTTTCAATTCCAATTCGTTCAATTCCTTGAGGGCATCGAGCGTTCGCCGTCGGCTATCGCGATCGATACCGGCCGGATTCGTGACATACAAAATCGGGTCGCCCGAAGTGCGACATTGAACCCCTTGGTAGACACTGGGTAAAAATCCGGTAGACCAAAGAGCTTTCCCGCCGGTCGGATCGGTCCCACCGGAAATCAATACGACAAAGCCCGGAAGATTTTGGTTTTCGCTGCCAAGGCCATAG
>CAZFDX010000339.1:0-3029 GCA_964518325.1 uncultured Alcaligenaceae bacterium
CGCCCCGACCTACTTACTCAAACGTGGGGAAGTCCACCGGAAAACGGCACCTGTTTCCGCAAGTATACCGGTGATTTTTGGAGGAAAACCAGCCGATACACTGGGGCATTCGCTTTTCATTGGTGGGGTCACGGAAACGCAATCTCGGAACCGGTTAGATTTAGCCAAATGGCTGACCGATCCCAAACACCCCCTCACGGCTCGGGTCTACACAAATCGCTTGTGGATGTATTTCTTTGGAAGGGGGATTGTGTCCACTGGAGGCGATTTTGGCAAAATGGGTGAGAAGCCTACACATCCCGAATTGTTAGATTTTTTGGCCACGGAGCTGCATGAACGGAACGGTTCTACCAAAGCGATTGTCCGAATGATAGTGACGTCGAATGCGTATCAGCAATCGAGTTCGGCAACACCGGAAGCTCTGGCAAAAGACCCCGATAATCGCTGGTTTTCGAGAATGAATCGCAAGCGACTTGATGGGGAAAGTCTTCGGGATCAAATGTTGTTCATTAGTGGGGTACTCAATCCGAAACAGGGAGGGCCTTCGGTCAAAATCCCTTTAGAGCCTGAAGTTTATGATTTGATTTTCACAGAAGGGGAACCCGATGGTTTGTGGCCCGTCACCCCAGATGTAACGGAGCATCAGCGGCGGAGCATTTATCTTTTCAATAAAAGGAATGTTCGCCAACCTCTTTTCGAGGCGTTCGATCAGCCCGATCGTTTGTTGCCGTGTTCGCAGCGAACCCGTTCCACTTCCGCTCCGCAAAGTCTGGTGCTGATGAACGGTCCGATTACGAATGTCCAAGCTCAGGTTTTAGCGAAATTGTTGCTTACGCAGACGAAAGACCCTCGGGAGATTATTGAACAGGCTTATCGACGTGTCTTATGTCGGTCCCCACAAAAAGCGGAACTCGAAATGGCGCTCCAATTTTTCACCGAGCAGACACAATCCTTGCAAAAAAGAATCCAAGCACAGGAAAAAATCACCCTTGTTTCTGACTTGCCCAAGGAGATCGATCCGATTCTCGCAACGGTCACCAGTGATTTTTGTAGGGTGCTGTTCAATCTCAATGATTTTGTTTATTTGAAGTAGAGATGCAATTTTTCGGAACGGGCGCGTACAATCGAAGGAAGAATCTTAAAGTAAGAATCTTTTTTCTCCCGTATGTATTGTCCCCCAAATGGAGCGTGTATGCAACGGATTACCCTGACCTTGGGGCTTCTTTTTGGTTTCGTGCCCATTTCCTTGGCTTTGGACACGATTCCCTTTCTTCCGCCGAATACGGATGTGATCCTCATCGTCGATGCCAAAGAGGTGGTCGCCTCCGAGGCCATGAAACGAATTCAACCCGATCTCATCAAAGATTTACTCAAGACCGTCAAAAAAGCCGATACCGCTATTGCCGCCTCGGGGTTAGACCCCTTGAAGGATTTCACTCGAATCACGGTGTCGCTGAATCTGGATGATCCTTCGCATCCCGTTCCGTTTGCTGTCATCGAGGGGAAGTTCGACCCGAAGAAAATCCAAGAAAATATCGAAAGCTACAGCAAAGCCAATCCGAGTGTCATCGAAGCCATCAAGGTTGCAGGCAAACCGGCGTATAAATTGCCCAGTGCCAATCCTCAAGAGACGATGTATAACGCGGTCCTCTCGGATTCCCTGATTGTCGTTTCGCCCTCTGAAAAGTTTTTGGAACGAGCCTTTGCTGCCTTAGGAGGGATCAAACACGCTCTGAAGCCGGAACTCGCTGCCTTGCTCCCCGCGCTCGATACCAAGTTTCACATCACGGCCATTGGGTTAGCAAAAGGGAAACTCAAGGAACTGAATTTGGGGAACGAGAAAACCAAGCAGACCTTACAGGCAATCGATACCATCTCCATGAATGCGATGGTGGGAAAGGATATTGATGTGGAATTTCGAGTCTACGCACCAGGCGCCGATCTCAACAAGTTAACCGAATTGCTCGGCGGCGTTTTGGGGTTGGCTCGCCTGCAATTGATTGCCCTCGTGGCAGAGCAACGCGAATTGTACCCCTTGATTGAATTGATTAAATCGATGCGAGGGGCGAACGATGGCAAAGTGATCGTCTACAAAGGAAAAATGACCGGCGATGCCATCGAGAAAGGGTTCACCAAGAAAAAATAATCAAGCCTTGAGTTCCAGCAATGTATTAATGAGGCCTTCCTGCGTGGGGTCATTGGTACATATTGACGAGATTTGGTATCGCTCGGCCAACAGCTTTGATAACCGAGCACTATTCACCACCACGCGGATTCCTTCAGATCGAAGGCGTTGCCGCACCATCTCATCACACGCATCCAGAAAAGTCGTTGCGATATTGGGACTGGTGAACGTGATGATGTCCATTTCGCCGCGTCGAAGCCGATCGAATAATTCGCTTTCCGGTTGAATCACCTTTTGTTGACGGTAAATACTCAGGGAATGAACCGTTCGGGTTTGGCCTAGTCGTTCTCGAAGTGTTTCACGGGCTTCGGCCGCTTGAATCAAAAGGACATTACCCGAATGAGGATGTTGGGAAAGTTGTTCTGCCAATCGTTCGGAGTTCATTTCCCCATCGCAGACGAGGTCGGCTCGGAGTGCATAATCGTTTAATCGTTTCGCCGTCGATTTACCAATCACCGCAATCAAACAGCTGCTGAGGATGCGAGCATCCCAATTCAATTGGTTCAGACGTTGGAAAAAGAAATCGACCCCGTTAGAACTGGTGAAAACAAGCCACCCAAATTCTGAGTTCTTGATTCTATGCAAGGTTTGGTCGGTCAAAGACCAGTCGGCGGGGGCAACCGGTTCGAGTGTGGGGCAATGTTCTGGAATCGCCCCGAGTAGTTCGAGTTGTCTCAACAATTCCAGACTTTGGGAGCGGGGCCGTGTGATGAGAATTCGTTGCCCCAGTAAGGGCCGATTTTCTAACCAAGTTTGAGCAGGTCGCAAAGGGATCACATCCCCGACCAACAGCAGGGAAGGGGTGGTCAGACCTGCCGCACGAATTTCATCATCGATAGTGCGG
>CAZFDX010000340.1:0-2381 GCA_964518325.1 uncultured Alcaligenaceae bacterium
TACGCCACACCGCCAGAGACGGCAACTGTTGCGGGACCCTGCTCGGTATCTTCGCCCGCCGGCCTGAGCACAGTAAAGGTACTGCCCCAGTCCTTTGAAATGATAAAGCCGAGTTTGCGCGTCGGTGCGTAGGTGTCGGCATCTGTTTTGGTTGGCCAGTCACCCCAACTTGCCGCCACCATGCCATCCTTGCAGGCCACTGAGACGAACTTACCCTGGTCGTCGAGCTGCGCACCTGAATATGCGCTTTCGGTATCGACTTCGCTATAAGTTGCGCCGCCGTCGGTACTGCGCAGCAGGTGTGCATCGTTCAACCCGGTATGCGCTCCCACGAAGCGGTAGCTACCCTGGCCGCAAAAACTGGGGTCGTTACCGGGATTACGAATGAGCTGCTCAGAGACCAGCGCCGAAGAGGAATTGATGGTCGCCTTGTAGAGGCGGGGATTGAGACCTGTGTTTCCGGCGCGATGGTCGCGCCAGACAACCTCGGGGTCCTGATCGTTGGCGCAGTAGAGTACGGCGCCGGAACTATCGACCGTGTTGGAATTGGCGCTACCCCAACTTGTCCCATTGTGGCGTACGATGACGAGCGGTCCCTGTGTCGATGAAGGTTGGTGCGACCAACCGACCACACGATTGAGCACGCCGCCAACGCGGAAAAGGCAGGCGGTGGGGAGCGCCGGGCCGGTGGGCTTTGCGCCAAAACTCACGGCCGTGCCCCAGGTAAGTCCGCCATCGCTCGATTCTTTTGCGCGGATGTCGTTGTTAACAATGCTGACATAAACCACGATGAGGTTATTACCCTCACCGGCGATGGTGGCGCCGCCGGTCTGGTTATCTACCAGTATTTTTGTCGGAGTACCTGCCCAGCGTGTGGCGTATAGCGTACCGTTCTCGCTGTGCACGGTTACAGGAACATCGGCAACAGCGATACCGAGCCCGTTGGTGAGCGGCACGTCAATAGTTACTCCGGCAGTGATGTTGAGTGTTGAGACGCTTGTGGTATAGGACGAGGCTGAATTATTGTCCTGTGTAGTCTCCAGCGCTGCCTGCAATGCGTTGTTTCCGCAGCGCCAGGTCAAGCCGGCGAGCAGCAGCGCTGAAAGGCTGGCTGCCTGAAATCTATGTGTATTCAAACTTCTTGCCTCCAGTAAACAATTTGGACGAGGACAAAGTCCGAAATACGACAGCATGAACTGAAGAAAATAGCATTGAGCAAGGTCTGATTATTATTCTTACTGTGTTAAGCAATTCCAAGTTTTGCCGATACTCGTAATAGCCAGTGGCACGATAAAGTTACTGGGTAACAGAAGGGGGCAAATATGGAAAAGTGGAGCGAATGGGAAAAATATTTGGATTTGCTTTGTGAAGTGGTAGGCCATAAGGAAAGGCACAACAGCCTGAGGGATTACTGTAGTGCGCTGGTATTGCCGATTGAGCGCAAGAGTGTGGAGCGACTTGCTGCCTACATAGATCCAATGAAAGTTCCGCAAAAACACTAGTCTCTACATCACTTCGTGGCTGATTCACCCTGGCGTGATAGTCTCACTGCTCTGGGATTGAAGTACGCTGTTGGGATACGACCCACTGCGAGTGTCTGGTCCGAAAATGCGAGTCCGTTAGAGCCAACCTGGTCGGGAATCGGCCGCAAACCGAAGTTGTTGAGGCGCGCTCCCGGACATGAACCACTCTCTGTTAAACAACTCGCCATGAGCATTCCAGCGCAGCAGTATCGCAATGTTCAATGGCGCGAGGGTACGAATAAACCCCTTTCTTCGCGGTTTGCCGCACTGCGTGTCCGTCCGGCACATGGCGATAATGCACAAACCGCGCTACGTGATGAGGAATGGTTGTTGATCGAATGGCCTGCCGGAGAAAATGAACCATCCAAGTATTGGCTCTCGACCCTGCCTGCGGACACAACGCTGGAACGTCTGGTCTACGTAGCCAAGATGCGCTGGCGCATCGAGTACGCGGGAAATCCCACGTACCAATACAGCAATCCGCCGCTCAGCGAGAATTTTGACGGGCTTAGCCTGAATGCTGTGGGCAGTGGTACCACGATTGAATACGTGCAGGTCTATAAGAGCGGTGACGACGGTATCAAGATCAAGGGTGGCACGGTGAATTTGCGTTATATCCTGCTCAACAACAATCAATCCGACCAGATCGAGGCGAAAGGCGCCTGGCGTGGCAGTATCCAGTACGCCATTTTGATTCCGGGTAACGTGGGTGCGAATAACAACGGCATCTCGCTTGAAGAGCAGGCGCGCATGGTGATCACCAACACGACCATTCTGGGCAATGCTCAGGATGAAATCATGAAGATCAAGACTGGCGGCGTGTTGCAGATGACGAACAGTTATATCGCGAACTTCACC
>CAZFDX010000341.1:0-1822 GCA_964518325.1 uncultured Alcaligenaceae bacterium
CTTGATTTCGAGAATTGCCCGAAGTCGCGAACTGCGATTTTCAGGATTTCATATTCCCGATCCCGAATCACTGTTACTATGGGATGCCATCCGGCACATGGAACTTTCGGTGTTGGTTCCTCATAGACCAGGTCGGCGTTCGCTCGAGGAAAAAGAGCAAGTGATTCGTCGGGACCATCGCCTGCCTCCTGAGATATTTGTGGTTTTCGTCGAGGTGGAACTTTCCGATGCGAGTGAGTTCAACCAGATGCCGACGTTGCAAGTCCGTCAAGAGCAAGGTAGATTCGTCATGAAAATCTCAAATGCTGCGTCAATTGCTCATACTCTGGCTGCCGTCGCCTTGGAAATGGCCAAAGTCGGGAAACCCCCTGAAATTCACTTCGGTTGGACCGATGAAACCCCACTGAGTGGAACCCTGGGATTCATCCTTTTTGGAGAAGGGAACGTGCCTTGGATGGTTCGAGAATTGATTCGCAAAGCTGAACCGAATCCTGAGAAACGTCCCCTGATTATCATTGCAGGGTCCTAGTAATGATTGGGTGGTTTATTGCAGGTGCCTAATGATTATTTGGTGGCTCGGAAGGTCGTCATATCGTGTCGGCGAATCACGAGGCCATTCCCTTCATTGGAACCCATGGTGTAGACACCAAATTTGCCGGTCGTTGTCTCTGCGATATACAGAGCCGATTGACCTTGAGCAATTTGACCGGTGGTCATCATGAAGTGAACGTCGGCTTTGGGAGCAATTTCAAATTCTTTTACAAGGTCTACCTCGGCCCAACCCGTGATTTTTCCGCGGCCTCGATCGATCACGGTGCCAAGAAGTTTGCCCGAACGATAATCGAGCATCCAGACCCCATCGGTCGGCACTGCAGGGTTCAACCAAACCGAACCGGTACAGATTATGTAATCGCCCGTACGATCGGTGGTTCCCGCCAGAGTCGGTTTGGGTGAAGAAGAGAACGAAAACCCTAGGGCCAAGCCTATCCCAATGCCCAGAGCAACAAAAGCACCTTTGATGACAGTGTTCATAAAACCCCCTTATTTTGAAATATGGGGTCCCATAAGTGAATTGATTCTGCATGTAAAGCCGAAGATTTTGCCCTCAGAGGGGGTTTTGGCTAAGATGTTTGAAAATTTCAAGAATTTTTTCTTGATTATGAGAGTAAAAATAGTTACAAACTCTTAATAAGTTAGTCTCTGGGTTATCTTTTTTTCCTTTCGCTCAACAGTTGAACTGACTTTTCCAAAAACTCTCCACCCTAGATACGTTTTCTAGGGAGTGTTTTATACTTTACCATTCGCTTGGAGGTTTATTTATGTTTCGTACCCTTCTGAAGAAGCGATCAGGCTTCACGCTGATCGAGCTTCTTGTGGTGATCGCTATCATCGCTATCCTCATCGGTCTGTTGCTTCCTGCAGTTCAAAAAGTCCGCGAAGCTGCCAACAAGTCCACCTGCAGTAACAACCTTAAACAACTGGCACTTGCTGCTCACAACTACGAAAGCGCAAACGGTGTGCTTCCCCCTGGCTTCAACAGCAGTTCCTATTGCGGAACCTTGGCTTATCTGCTCCCCTACATCGAACAAGATGCAATTGCCAATCTCATTCCGCAAACCATGTTGTCTCCCAACAACACGGCTGGCGTGTGGTGGGGTGGTGCTTGGACGGCTGCTAACAACCGAATTAAAACCTTTATGTGTCCTTCGGATGCAACCTATGCATCGGTTACCTTAGGTGTCTTTGCCTACTTCACTACTTCTGGTACAACTTTGACCGGTGGTTACTTTGGCGGGGATTTACCAACTCTTGGTCGAACCAA
>CAZFDX010000342.1:0-3718 GCA_964518325.1 uncultured Alcaligenaceae bacterium
CCAAACTATCAACGTGCCTTTAACCATCTCATCGAGGCCTGCAAAACACTTCCGAATAATGTTCTTCATCGGCTCGATAGAGAGAAATTCTCTCAGTATGAAACATTTCCGTTCGAGGGTACGGCGGTTTATGTGAGCCGACATCACGAATGGGAAGAGGAGATTCGCGACCGAGATCAATTTAAGATTGAAGCCTTGCAATCTGCTCTGAAAAAAGTCCCAGAACCCTATCCCTATCTTGCAGTTCTCGTGGCCGACGGTGATAAGATGGGGGCAGCGATTTCCACGTTAGATTCTCCCGAAAAACACCGTACCTTTTCCCAAACACTGGCCGGTTTCGCAGATGAAGCAGAAAAGATCGTTGAACAACACTACGGAGTATTGGTCTATGCAGGGGGTGATGATGTCTTGGCCTTTCTCCCTGTAGATCAGTCCCTAGCCTGTGCCCGAAAACTTCGGAACCGGTTCGTCGAGCTGCTCACGGCCTATCAGGACCAAAATAAGGAATCCCCCACGCTGTCGGTGGGTATTGCCATCGGGCACTTGATTGAGAATATGGAAGACCTGTTGGAATATGGTCGAGCCGCCGAAAAGGCCGCCAAGAAAGTCGAGGGCAAGGATGCTTTGGCGGTGCATTTGCACAAACGGGGGGGGCCCCGATTCGGATCGCTGATCGTTGGGTATTTGAACCGGAAAAACGACTCACCCTTTATGCGGAGTTAATGCAAAGGGAAGCCTTGACCAGTCGTCTTCCCTACGAGCTACATAAACTGGCCGATTTGTATGATCATTCCGCTTGGGCACCAGCGATTCTAACCCGAGCACTTCAAAAAGACGCCCTGCGGATTATCGCCGACAAACAACCCCGAGCAGGGCGGAGATACATGCCCCGAGTTCGAGAAGTGATCGAGAAAATCGAAACCGTGTCCGCTTTACGTCAATTCTGTGACGAGTTGCTGATAGCTCGGTTATTCGCCGAGGTCTTTAGACAGGCCCGACGTGAACCAAGCGAATTGATCTCAGCTAATCAGGAGTTGCTCGCCAAATGAAAACAGAGTATTTAAGGATCACTGCAACGGACCCATTAATTTCGCGGGATGGCCGACCCTTCGGGGCAGGTCAAGGGAATCGCATGCGGGGGTTAACGTGGTTTTTGCCCTCGGTCGTGGCAGGTTCGTTTCGCACCAATTTTGTGAAGGCTTGCCCCGAACTCGATTTTAGTGGCGACATGCCACAAAAATTGTTAACCGAAATCAGTGTGGCAGGGGTCCTGCCTGCATGCGATAACCAACTGTATTTTCCCGCTCCGCTGGATTGCGCTTGGCACAAGGAGACCAAGGCGATTTTGCGTTCCACTCCCCAAAAGATCGACGAGGGGTGTGGCACCGATTTTCCCGATAACCTTTGGCCTGTTTTGTTGACCGCCGAACAAGCTGCTGATGACTTCAAAGCAGAAACTCCCCCCGCATGGTGGCCTTTGGAAAAATATATCGAGTGGTTAACAAAGCCCGAAACAACCTATTCACCAAATTGGTTCACCAAGGAATTTCTCGGCACTGCAACTACGACTGTGCGGGACCATGTGGAGCTAAATCCCGATTTTGGAGCGGCTCAAGAAAGTCGAATCTTTGCCTCTGCGAATCTTCATGTCAGTCACCTTCCCCGTTATCAGGATAACAAGTCAAGGGAAGAAGCGAAAACCAAGTCTGATCTTGGGAACAATAATAAGACCCTTGGGCAAAAATTACGTTGGTTCGATCGCTTTGACGAAATTCCCATGTCGGCACGGGTCTCTTTCGCGGAACACTCGCAATTCGCTATGCCCCCGCCTTTTGACACTTGGCATCCGTTGGGGGGCGAACGCCGACTGGCTCACTGGCAAAGTCATCAGCCGATCCAAGGTTGGCAATGTCCTGAGGTGATCAAGAAGGCCTTAGCTCAAACCGAAAGGGTCCGTCTCACTTTAGCTACGCCTGCGATTTTTACCCAAGGTTGGAAACCTGATTTGCAAAACGGTCCACTGAAGAACAAAGGGTTGGAACTAGTTGCCGCTTGCATCGGTCGCTGGAGGGCCGTCTCGGGTTGGTCTTTGGCAGAACCCAAAGGACCGAAAGCAATTCGCCGAATAGTCCCAGCAGGAAGCGTCTTCAACTTCACTTGTGCTCCAGGGACCGCAATGGCTTTGGCTGACCTTTGGTTGCAACCACTTAGCGATGATGAAAAAGAACAACGCGATGGCTTCGGCCTCGCACTTTGGGGGACATGGTAACGATTACAGAACCATTACAAATTAATTACGAAAGGAAACTTGATTATGGAAACAGAACGATCTCGTCATTATCGTCTTTATTGGCTGCATTGCCTAAGCCCAACGCATGTGGGGATAGGTCGAGGAATTGGTTACATCGATCTCCCGATTGATCGAGATGGGGTCACCAATTGGCCTATCGTGCGGGCATCGGGATTCAAAGGGGTTTGGGCCGATTATCACAAGGCCAACGAAGAGAACCGCAAATCGAACGCCGAATTACGAGCTGCCTTTGGACTCAGTGGCGGCGAAACCGACGCCAACTCCGGTTCGCTACTACCAACCGATGCCAAGTTGGTCTGCCTCCCAGTTCGGAGCTTCCGCGGCACCTTTGCTTGGGTGACTTCGCCACTGTGCTTGCAGATGATGCGTCGCACGTTGGAAATAGTTAGTGTCAAAGATTTGCCCCCAGCTCCGAGCGGATTACCCGATGATAAAGCCCACCACGCCACTGGAACAGGCCTGCTCGAAGCAAATAAAATCTATTTGGAAGATTTGGATTTTACGGGAGTGGAATGCAAAACCGCCACGGCTTGGGCTACGAAAATTGGTGAGTGGGTTTTCGGCAAAGGGGACCCTTGGGCTGAGCAGTTCAAGAAACGCTTCGTCGTTTTGCCTGACTTGGCTTTTGACTATCTGTGTGAAACCGGAACCGAAGTCCACACGCGAATCCGTATCAAAGATGATACCAAGACGGTTCAAGATGGGGCCTTATGGACTGAAGAATCTTTGCCAGCCGAATCGATCCTCATGGGGCTTATTCAGTGCGATCGGGTCTTTGGCAATGATGCAAAACAGCTTACCTCCAAAGGGCTATTAGATAAATTCGCTAAAGGTTCTCTCACCTTACAAGTCGGCGGCAAAGCCACGGTCGGTCGAGGACAGGTTCGCTGCATCTTTACGGAGGTTCACTCATGAGCACTCTCAGTCAACGAATGGCTATGGCGGCCTTTCCTGCCGTCGAGAAACGGAAAAATAATACTCAAATTAATTTCAAAGAGTATACCACCTTTGCCAAAAAGTTTCCTTCGTTGATTCACACCTGTGGACTGGCTCAGGCGATTGCTTTTGCCCAAGCCAAGAAAGAAAACGAATACCTTGATGATTTAGCCGAAGTTTTGAAGTCAGCCCAATTCATTGGCATCAATAACAAGGACGATCTGGCAAAGAAATCGCGACATGAGAACTTGAGCGGCTATTTACGACTGAGCCACAATGCTCTTTTGGCGGCCGGCTGGCTCAAACGATACGTCGAAGCTCTCAATGAAAAAACGGATCAGGAGAATGGATAATGCCCCTTGCAGCACGAGAAGCCTTATCGTCAATCATGCTAAAGCGTGGCAAACTTGATAGCCATGCCGGTTTACTTCTACAACGCTATCTCAAGGAATGGGCCACCGGTGATCAAGG
>CAZFDX010000343.1:0-3618 GCA_964518325.1 uncultured Alcaligenaceae bacterium
ATGTACACAGGGTGGATCGTCGGCAGCGTCAGATGTTTATAAGGGACAGGGGCGTTTTTGACCCTTTTCGGCATTCAAGTAACGCAGCAAGGTTTCATAAGCATCGATGGCGGCGTTCCCGTGCTTGACGTATTCCGCTTCCATCTGGTAGGCAATTTCATCGATGCGGGCCATACATTGTTGAACGACGCACTCGGCACCGATGATTCGATAATCGGGATGTTCCAAAAGGCTCGATGAGAGTTTCAGACATTTACTGGTGAAATCGGCACTGAGTTTGGCAGCAGCTTGTTCAATGATTGGCTCGATAGAACCAATGGCCCTTTGCATGGCGCGATCGTCTGGATGGCCAACGATCGCTTGTAAGCGATTCACCGTTTGCCATAATTTTTCAGGTTCGGGTTCACGGGCAAACCATCCTTTGGGGGCAAATTGTTTGGCTTCCTCGGCGAATAATTCCTCGGGGTTGCGCTTCACAATCTGATTGGCCACATTCCGTAGGGAAGCGATCAAGGTTTCCGCATTTAGCCCTTGCACGACCCAGCGCTTTTCGAGCCAAGAATGGACATATTCCCCGATCACGTTCGGATCACTGGACAACCATCGATGTAACATCGTGGCCGACAGGGTTCGGGCTGCGGTATTCAACACGGCCTCTCGGGGCCATAAAAAGCCGGCGCGACCACAGGCACTGACGTTAAATTCAGGGGGGGTATGACCATCAAACCCGCGAGGGCCACGAGCTTCATCAGCGGCTCGACCCATCGGAGAAAGAATTTCCTGAATGAGTAAATCCGAGGTTTTGCGGGCACATTCTTGGCGTGTTTGCTCAGGGGTGCTACCCGTTTGCGAGGGATTCGGCAGCACCATCATCACTCGCGAGAAAGGAGGATTCGCGTCGTGATACATCCCCTCTCGCTCATCGAAATTCGCAGTGAACACCGTTTCCGGCAAACTGAAATGGTGCAATTCTTTTAAGGAAGCATAGGTGTTGGCCAAGGCTCCACTTTTGGCCGATTGTTTATCGCTCGGTGGGGTGGACAGCAACCCGATCACTTCGGGGTCCGTATATCCAAATTGGCGGAGTTTCAGACGGGCCGCATAAGCCACATCCAGAAACATCCCCCCCCCTGTGCCCCCTGCTAAACCCGAAACCACATAAATTCGCGGGCGATTGGAACGAATGCCCAGTTGGGTTAATCGATCGGTCCGCTCAAGCGATTCGGGTAACGTCACTGCTTCGAGTGCTTCGGTCAGTTTGGTGGCAAAGGCTCGGTAATGATCCAAAAAGGCCAAGCGTCCGAAAGAGCGTAACCCCATCGTCGAGGGGGTTCTCGGAATGCGATAAAGAGCTTGCGGATCGAACCATCCTTCGATTAAGGTGCGTCCAGCTCGTCTCGGTTTCAGATAATGGGTCGGTCGATTCAATTTCATTGCCAACACACTATCGGCACTCAAGCATTCCCCTTTATTGCCTGTTACCGCAGTTTGAATGGTTTCGGAATCGGTATCAATAAAGATCAATCGAATACAGGCCAACCGATCCGGCGAGCCAAAGCGATTCCGAATTCTGCGTCGCCAATCGAGCAATGCTTGTAGGCCACTTTGACCAAGGGCCACAATCACTGTCGGGAACAGGGTTCCTTCTCCCGTGATCTCTTGCGGGGCAGTTCGTTGAGGTAAAGAAACATCGGAGGTCGAGAAGGAATACGACGTTCCGTAGGTCTCTCCATGGGTGCTAAGACTTTGTACTGTGGACCCGTGTAGGGAACCCATTTGTTGAGAGGGCGGCGTGGTTCCGTGATGACTTTGTCCGCGATCTCCCTTGGGCGTTTCGACACCGGAATGAGAGGGGCTTTTCGGCGGTGTCCATCCCGCGATCGGTGGGGGGGGCGAAGCCTGTTTGACAGGTGAGGGGGCCGGAGGAAGGATAATCTGGGAACGGCTTGACCCCGCGCCGGTGAGTTTCGACAAGCTGACTGCCGGTAAGGGGCGTTGGATATTCCCTGCGCTTCCGGATATGCTCGATCTCGCTTCCCGTAGCGCTCGAATGAAATCCAAACAGGTCGGGAATCGATCTTCGGGTTTTTTCGATAAGGCACGCATCACGGCAGGGCGATCCCCTTCGGGCAAAGGGGAAACGTCGGGGGCTTCCCGAATATGTTGCATCAAGAGTTTCTGGGCAGTGTTCCCATTAAAGGGGCGGACCCCTGTGAGTAATTCTTGATAGACGATCGCTAAACTATATTGATCACAGTAGCGAGTCACTTCCTGATTAAAGGTTTCCGGAGCCGCATAGACGGGGGTCACCCCACCGGTGATGGCTGCCTTCATTCCTTCCAAGTCTTTAACTAAACCAAAGTCGGCCACTTTGGCATGGTTGTACATCAAAAAGATGTTTTGAGGTTTAATGTCTAAATGTTGAAGTTGATGTTGGGTGTTCATCACATCCAACACTTCGGCGGCTTCCTCCATGTAGCGGAGTAGCTCGTCGCGGGGAATCCCCATAGCACCTTGGGCACGGCATTCCCGCATGCGATCCCAAAGATTGCAATCGGCCAATTCCGAGACGATCAACAATCGACCCTCGATCACATCGAATCGTTCAATGGAAAGAAGGTAGGGGTGACGGATATTCGTCAAGCGTTTCAGGGCGCGCAATTCTTGCTCGGCATGGCGGGCACCGTCGGGATCAGCCGAACGAAGATCGCCATGAATCACTTTAATCGCTTTAGCTAAACCTCCCGGAGCGATTGCTTTCCAAACTTCTCCGAAGCCACCGCTCCCGATCGGTTCGACCAAGCGATAACCAGGAATGGGTTCGGCTCCGGAATCGATGCGTAGCGCCATTGGGCACCCCGACAAATCCATTTCTTGACCCACGGTCGGAGTTGACCGCTATGCAAACGTAGCTCATAACCTGCCTTTTCGCAACTATCGATAACTCAGGAAATGTCATAGTTAATCGTTAAAATGAAAATAATCGCTACAATCTGACTCTTGCCAAAGTTTGATTTCCTATGTTATGCGAATTCTCATCCCCTCTATGATCCCTTCAGAAAATAAGAGTCACAAATTGAGAAAATACCTTAGTTCGACTCAAGAAATATTGAGGTCAAATCTGGAAAAACTCGGATGATTTTCGATTTTTTCGACGACGTTCGGGGGGGAATAAAGGCCTTCGTTCCAGAAAATCAATTCTTGGTCGGCTTGAGCAAAGAGGGGTTGCTCGGACTCGAGCAACTGTGAGAGTCGGGCTTGAAGTGAAGAACGTCCTTCGGCCTCGGGTAAACCCACCACACATATTGTTGGTAACTCGGCGGGACCTTTGTACGTAATTTTCGAGCGATCGAATACCTTTTTCAAAAATTGATCTCGGGCCAGTCCTTCGGGAAGGAAATCGATGATTGCCTGAAGAGCATTGGCTTTTTCCAGTTTCGAGTCAAGATAATCTCGGCAAATTTGCTGTAAAAGAACCGTGAAGAGATGACCGTATTCGTTGGGCTTCAGGAAAACTTGGACAAACGCACGGAATTCTTTTTTCACTTGTTCTTGTAGAAGCCCATCGAGCATGGCCAGTTCCGAAGGGGGAATTTCTTGGGCGATTGCTTCGGCCGC
>CAZFDX010000344.1:0-2799 GCA_964518325.1 uncultured Alcaligenaceae bacterium
ATCTTGTTCCGTTCCAAGCGATTGTGATTTTGACTCACCTCACTTGAATCCGGCGAGGAATCATCCCCTTGAGGAACCCATTATTTTGGTGTTGAGTTCCTGCATTACTATCTTAGGAACTGGACCGTAACGGTTCTAAAAACTTCACCACGTCTGGGATAATTTCTTCGGCGGCATCTTCCAAAATGTAATGTCCGCAATCGGCGAATTCTTGAATTACGGCCTCGGGTAACTGGCGACGCCATTCTGCCAGAAATTCCGGTGTGAAGACAAAGTCCTTCATTCCCCAGTAAATCCGAGTCGGTGTAGAACGATACCGGTTCAGAGAATGTTTGACGGCCTGCACGATTTCCCAGCCGGCATCCTGCGGACCCAAGGGAATCGTTTGTACAAATTTCAAAATGGCAATGCGATCTTCCCAACTGCGGTAGGGACGCAACAGGTTTTCGCGCACTTGAGGATCGAGCCTTTTACGTTTGGTCCCAATGCTGGCGGCATGCAAACAAAACAGATTCCGCGAACGAATCAACCAAGCCCCCAAGCGGGTATTCCGGCCCAGCTTCAATCGCCAAGGTAGGGGCATCCCTTCCGGCAGACCAAAACCGGCCGTATTGAGGATCACAAGTCTTTCGATCGCTTCAACGGGTAATTCTTTCGCCCAAGCCAGCCCGATCATTCCGCCCCAATCGTGAACCACAAGGGTGATTTTTTCTCGAACATCCAGATGATTCATCAGATTCGTGAAATCGATCACCCGCTCTTGAAGCGAATAGCCATACTGCGGCGGTTGGGGCTTATCCGATAGTCCACAGCCGAGATGATCGGGAACAATGCAACGATGAAAGGGGCTTAAAGCACGGGCGAGATTGCGGTAGTAGTAGCTCCATGTGGGGTTCCCATGCACCATCACAACGGGAGAACCTTGTCCCTCATCGAGGTAGTGCATTTTTCCGGCAGGTGTAGTGAAGAAATGGGAGCGAAAAGGGAAGTCGGCGTTTACCATTCGACCCCTAACATCATGCAGTTCAGCCCCGAGCCGATGCCCAAAAAGCCAACGCGATCCCCTTGTTGCAGGAAGCCATTTTCTTCCGCAATGGCAGCAGTCAAAGGCAGCGAAACGGTGCCGATGTTCCCCAGCGTTTGGAAGGTGGAATACTCCTTGTGAACGGGGATGCCCAAGGTTTTGAGAATCGTTTCGCGATGGCTCGAGCCGACTTGGTGACAAATCACTTTATCGAGTTGCTCGGTGGCCCAACCCACGCGATAAAGGAAGTTTTGCCAAGTTTTTTGGCCTAGTTCCACCCCATATTTCAAAACATTCACGGCATCCGTTGACATGAACGGGGCCATCAAATGGCGTGCCCGATCGGCCATGCCCACCAGTTTGTTCTTGAGGTAGGTTGCAGGTTGTGAGGAAGTAATTCGCTCGATGGTCGGCGAGATATTCTCCCAGCCCCAGCGACAGAGCTTGTGGTGTTGCGGAGCATTCCGAGCTACCCCCCCCACAAGGCGTCGGCGTTGCTGGAAGGAAAGCTCTTCATCCACTACCAACACGGCAACGGCTCCCGATCCTCCCGTTAAGGTGGCGATTCCCTGTTTGAACAATTCCATCGATTGGGAATGAATCATTTGGTCGATCATTGCTTCGTTAATTTCCCGAGCGGTCTCGCAGGAAACGACAAGGCCTGCTCGACATTGACCTAATTCAATCGCATTGGCCACCTGAATAATCCCGTTGAGCACACCAAGGCAGGCATTGGAAATATCGTAAACGGTGGCATCGGGAGAAACCCCTAACTTCGAGGCCACTTCGCAGGCTGTGGCCGGTTCCAATTGTTGCCGACAAACACCGGTGTACACCAACATTTCAATATCATCGGCACGAATATGCGTCGATTCGAGTGCTTTCCGAGCCGCGGCAACGGCCCCATCGGCCACACGGAAATTCGGTTCCCACCAACGTCGTTGAGAGATTCCGGTGAGCGCCTCTAACTGCCCTAGGGGGATCCGCAGGGTTTGATACAACGGTTGCAAATGTCTTTCTAACTCGGAGGTGCTTACGACCCGTTGAGGTAATTCGTAGTCAATGGCTTCCAAAAAAACCCGTGAATAACGCATGTCGCTAAATCCCACTCCTCAGCAAATCGTCTCGTACCAACATCCCAAAGATGGCGAACCCATCTCGTTATTTTCAGTCCCTGTGGTTGAATCATACCCGCTAGGTCGAAATCAACCCATAGTATGGTTGAATCTAAATCGCCACATTGTTTTCAACCCGTGTGGTTGAATCACACCCGTTAGGTAGAAATCAACCCTTCTCGTTGCTTTCCAGTCGTCGGGCGATCGAAAAATCTTTCATGTGATAGATAATCCGACCATCGACACTCAGAAGCCCATCGGCCATGATTGTCTGGGTCTTATCATCATACTTTGTTATATAGGCTTGGATAGTCACTTCTTCATCGGTCGGCAAAATTTGCCCCCGATAAGTCCAACTATGGGATCGCTTCAAAGCCACCGCTTGCCAACCTTCTGGAGGATGCCCCCATCGATCGGCCGCCTTGATTCGGAGAATCTGCAACAGGGATTCCAACCCTAACGATCCGGGCCAAACAGGGTCCTGATAAAAATGGGCCTTGAAAAACCACGCTTCGGGATTCACAATAGCCCGACCTTCGACCACATCGAGTATCCCCTTTTTGTGGTACAAACTTTCCCATTCGATTCCATCGACCATCCGTAGCATGGCAGCCGGATAAGGGAAGTCGGTACTCACGGGGCGAGGGTGCGGGCGAGGGG
>CAZFDX010000345.1:0-7976 GCA_964518325.1 uncultured Alcaligenaceae bacterium
TGGTGGCGGGACAAACCGGGATGCAAGATCGTCACGTTCGGGGGCATTTGAAGAATGGTATCGGCCATGGCCAAGCCGGCGTGAATAATGGGAATGACACCAATGGGTTTCCAAATGAGTACATAACGACAATCGGACAAGGGAGTTTTAACGGTGATCTCGCTCGTCTAAAGGTCACTTGAAGCCTCGTAGGATAGAAGTTGAGTGATCTCAGCGACTAGTTCCCGAAATAGTTTCGGATTGGTTTTGGCATCCCGCAAAAGCCCCAATTTGTGACGAATGAGCGGATGGTGCGAAACCTGAACAGTCATAAAAATTTCTCTCGACGAGGTTCGGATATGGCAGGTCCCATTTTAGAGAAGTCGGGAAGACTTCTTCTGTTTGTCTTACTAAGCCAACCCCTTTTGGCTCAAGAAAAAATTACGAAACAGACCCGCGAATATCAAAGCAGTGCCGATAAAACGATGGGTCTGAAATACGATGTGGCCTATCAGGCTAACGGCAAAGCCAAACCTTTGGTGGTGGTGATGCACGGCTATTCTGGTTCCCGAACCTCGGTCAAAGATGATCTCGAAGTTTTGGCCAACAAGGGGGTTTTTGCGCTCGCTCCGGATATGCGTGGCAGCGGCGATTCTGCCGGAAAATGGGATTCCTGCGGGGTCGAAGTGCATGATATTCTCGACGCTGTGTTGCACGCGATCAAAGAATTCCCCAAGGAGATCGATCCACGAAATCGCAATATCATCGGCTACAGTGGGGGGGGGGGAAATGCCATTGCCTGTGCGGTGCGGTTTCCGGCCTTGTTCCGAACACATAGCAGTTTCTTTGGTATTAGCGATTATGGCGGGTGGAATCTTTCTAAAGGTCGGCCCGATTGTAACGCCAAAATGGAAAAGGCTCTCGGTGGGGGACCCGATAAACTCCCCGAGGTCTATGCTTCACGCAACTTCATCCCTGCGGCTGGGAATGTGCAAGGGATTTTTCATTTCTTCTGGGATGAAGAAGAAACGCAATGTCCCCCCAAAATGATCGAAGATTTCATCCAGATTTATCAAAAGGCAGGGGGAAAAAGTGCCGTGATCTATCGCAGTAAAAAGACAGATGAACATCGTTGGATTCACGGCTATCGCGGTACAGTTCCTTCTTTGAATCAGGCCGACGACATTTTTTTGAAGGATGTCTTTGCTGAAAAATTCACTAATCCCGAGCTGCCTCCGAAGGGAACTTTGGTTGTTTGTGGGTATTTGGTCGCGAGAGATTTTCAGGTGTGGATCGAAGAGGGGCAAGTGGGGCGCGTGGTCATCAAGTATGATCTCACGGGTGAAAAGCCACAAATCGAGGTGATCGACAACCCCAGCAAACACAAGGTGCGAATCGATCTTCGTTCCCCTTGGGCCGAGTTACCGAAGTAACAGCGTTACCAAAGTAAGGGCTTTACCAAAGTAAGGGCTTTACCGAGGTCAAAGTGTTAACGAAGTCCGGCAATTCATGAAGTCCGGTAGTTCATGACGGGGTTATTTCTTCTCGAATTCGCGAATTTTTCGCTCCAGTTCTGCTTCGAGCTTTTTCAATTCTTCGAGTCTCTTCTTTTCGTCGGATGATTTTTGTTCGGCACCTTTTTCAGATGGTTTTTTCTTATCGAGTTCTTCTTGCGCTTTCTTTTGCTTTTCGGTATCGGCAATGATTCGTTTCAGAAAAGGCAATTCCATGATCTCTTTGGCTTTCTTTTCGGCTTCCAGAGCTTTTTGCTGCGCTTCGAGAGCAAATTTCATTTTATCGCCCAGCGCCTCTTGAATTGCCTTCATCAGTTCTCGCTTGGTTTTCTCATCGAGGTTCAGGTCCCCTTCGATCTTTTTGAGCAACTCGTCGATTCGTTCTAGCCCTAGTCCGGCAGCGGGTTTTTCCGGCTTCTCGGGCTTCGCGGGCGGAGTGGGCGGAGTGGGTTTTTCTGGCTTCTCGGGTTTGACCGCCGGTTTGGGGTCGTTACCTTCCGGTTTCTTGGGGGCCGCTTTCGGATCGATAGTCATTTTGATCGATCCGGTGGGAGCCGGTGCCAGCCATTTCACGATCACCGCGACCGTAGCTTGAATTTCCGGCGTGGTTGTTACGGTGACGGTATCGTTATTGGAGGTGATTTCTAAAACCGAGGTTTTGAACTTGTTCAAAATCGTTGTTAATTCTGCAACCTTGTTCGCAGGGAGTTTGTAGGTCGTCCGCGAAAGAATGATCGTATTCTCAACGGGTGCCCCTTTCTTGCCATCCGAAATGACGGTGACGGTCCCTTCCATTCCCTTCACTTTGGGAATCTCGCTCGAAACCACAATTTTCATCGGTGATTCGCCGGGTTTGGGAAGGGGTACGGGTTCGTAGGTCACAATAATTTTGCCATCGGGGCCTTTCTTTTCGACCTTGCGGTACAGGGTTTCCAACGGTGCTACGACTGGCTTTTCGATGAGAACATCCTTCACGGCAGGTTTCTTGGCTGCTTCCTCTTTGAGTTTCGCGAGTCGGTTGTTCAATTCTTTGATCTTGGCTTCGAGTTCTTCGATTTCCTTGTTCGCGGTGGGAGCATTTTTATCCACAACGAAGAACAGCACATCTTTTTTCTCGCCTTGGACCTCGTTGGTCAAGGGAGCTGGTTCCAAAATGATCTGGAAGGGAACCCCTTCTCCTAAAGACCAAGTGGGAAGGGCCGCACAAGCGACCAAGGCAAACAGGAACTTCGTTCGGAAACGAAGTCGGCCAGAAGGCGATCCTTTGAGAATCATAGTCAATCTCTCCTCTAAATCGCGCCGCGATTCCGATACAGCAGCCACGGCCGGCGCGGGCCGTCGCTGAGGGTTAAAGGCACAAACAGATAACAACGCTTCGGCAAAAACACGCTTGTCGGTGTTTTGGGTGGCCCACGCATCGCAAGCGAACTCGGCGTTGGTTCGCAATTGGCGTCGGGTAATCCAGAAGACCGGATTCCACCAATGCAACATACCTGCCAGCGATTCCAGCCGACGGACCCAGTGATCTTTTCTGCGAATATGGGCGAGTTCGTGAAACACCACCGCCCGCCGTGCTTCCGGCGAAAGCTCGGTCAACTCCGAAGGCCAAAGTAAATGGGGGCGATTCCAACACCAAACCATCGGAGAAGTCAGGCCCCGTACCATTTCCACGCGAGGGGGGGGGATACGCAATTCCCCTGCCACTTGCCGAACCTCGCGGACCAACCAAGCAGGGGCTTCTTTGCGATTCCGCATCCAATAGCTTTGGAAACGGTGAACGCCCAAGAAGAATCGCAAGCTGAACGCAATCGTGCCGATCAGCCACAGCACCCCTGCCAGTTTGAGCAAATCCCACCACGAAACTCGTGTGGGTTCGTCGGGCAGCAAATCCGGTTCGGGCACCGGCTCCGATACGGGCATGGAGACGGTTACCGATTCGCGCATGGGGTTGGGCAGCATCTCGCGTTGGGGGCCAAGCACTATCTCGCGTTTCGATTCAGGCACCATTTCGCCTTGAGGTCTAAGCACCATCTCTCGCTGCGGTCCAAACGCTATTTCGCCTTGGGTTCCAAGCACCATCTCACGAATGGGGCTAGGCGACATTTGGTTCTTGGGTTCGATTCTTTTTTCACCGCTTGAGGGATTACCAACCGTGAGTGACGGGTTCACGCTCGCCTTGTTCATCTCGGTTTCCAAATCCAGATCGTGCCAAGACAGCACCACCTTTTCTTCGGCAAGGATACCGCCAAACGGTGCCGGCTCGTTGAGCAGAATTGGCTCGTTGAGCAGCATCGTTTCCTTGAGGAAAACCACATCGTTGCGTGGTGCCGAAATCGTCTGCGCTACGATCGATTGGGGTTGAACCAAGAAGTTAGAAAGGCCGATCGATAGTTGAGGCACCGGCGGCAAAACCAACCGCAGCAACACCAGCAGCCAAAAGGCATGCCGCACGGCCGGTTGAGGCTTAGTGAGATAAATTCCCGCAGCCACTACCAAGGCCAAAAGGCCTGCATAAACGGCATTTTCGAGAAGCCAGTGAGTCATGATTTCCTCCGCTTTTTCGGTTCTGGTTTCTCGTTTTGCAATCGTTCGACCAAGGCCCGCAGATGGGCCAAGTCTTCCGACGAAAGTTTCCCCCCCTCGACCAAAGCCAACATCAACGGGGAAACCGAGCCATCGCAATAATCGGTTGCCAGATCGTTCAAACGCCCCCGCAGAAATTCATCCCGTGTCAGCGTCGGCTTGTAAATGTGAGCCGTGGCAGATCGATCACTTTCAACCAGCCCCTTGCTTTGCAGGCGAGTCAATAAGGTCTGAACGGTGGTGTATGCCCAAGTGTTCCCTTGTTCTCGAAGTACATCGAGAACCTCACGCACGGTCAATTCCCCCCGCTCCCATAGGACCTTGAGAACGGTTTGCTCGGTATCGCTGATATCGGGAATCGGGGGCATTTCACGCTCCTTGATTTCTTACAGAAGGGCTTCTCCGACATTTTGTAGGAGATATGGTACTACAGCTTGTAGGAGATTGTCAAGAGGGGATTTACCCGCCCATTGTAACAACCAGAACGAACCATCTCGCTGGGCATCAACCAAGTCAATCGTGTTCGCTTGCTGGGCATCAACCAAGTCAATCGTGTTGAATCAAATTCAATGAATGAACCCGATTGGGTGAAATTCAATGAATGAAATCGATTGGGTGAAATTCAATGAATGAACCCGATCGGGTGGATAATTTGACCGAGCAAAAACGAATTCTTGATGGCATCAGGAATCACAGCTTGGGGCAACGGATTTTGGTTTTGGGAACTGATGCGGTTGTTAAAGCATCCCAGACCTTGTAGACTTCCCCCAATCACAAGGAGAGAACCATGCGAAACTTTTTCGGGGTCCTATTGGTTTTAAGTACCCCCTATTATTTGTGGGCAGGGCAATTCGATTATTACACGGCACCGATCCTAGCCAAGGCCGTTGCCGATAACACCTTGAAGGAACTCAAAGAGATCGATTCCGAAGCGATCGCCGATGCTGCGGGTGTTCTGAACGATTCGCAGGGAACTTTTCTGGTCGTCTACACCAACGATGCTCGCTACTGCAAGCTACTGGTGCAGTCGGCCCGTCACAAAATCGACAAGGAAACGACCGTACCAATGTTACTGATCGATCAATATGTGACCTTCAAAGAAGGAACCGAAACGACTCGTCGGGCCGAAGGAAAGAACGTCTTTTTGTTCCCCAGTGTTCGCTTGCAACTTGATATTGGTCAAATTGTGCCGGAAAAATTAGGGGGAGATATTAGCATCGAACAAACCACCGAAGGGTTTGTCCTCAAACCGTTGGGCAAGGCCAAGCTGTATCTGCTGACCAAACCGATCGCGGGGGTCGTCCCGAAAAAAGCCCCTAAGTTGGTGGTGGGCGAATCGTTTGAACCCCGATACTTTATCGGCACTTATAAACTGCATGATGATGGGCGTCGCTCGGGGATCATCAAGTTACAGGTGAACGAATCGGGCGAAATTTCGGGAACTTTCACTTCCGATAAGGATGGAGCCGCCTACGACATCAAAGGGAAAGTCGGCAACCCCAAACATTCCTTCAGCTTTGTAATCAAGTTCCCTGCCACCGAGCAACTCTTCACGGGGTACCTCTTCACCGGAAACGCCAAGGCCATGGCCGGTACCAGCAAGTTGGCCGAACGGGAAGCGGCTTTCTACGCAGAACGGCTCGACGAAGAATAACATGACAAGCCGCTCGTTTAACGAATGAATGAGATGCTCACTCAACGACCGGAACCACTCGACGAATGAACGAGATGCTCAGTCAGCGAGCGGAACCACTTAACGAATGAATGAGATGCTCAGTCAGCGAGCGGAACCAATCGACGAATGAAATCACTCCCGTCAGAAGAAAACATTTCTTCCCTAACGATGTTTCTAGGTCGGCATCGGCCTTGATGAAGAATCGATTCTCTGCACGATGGATGAGAAAATCCTTTCCACACCGAGGAAGCCCGAGAGGAAGCCCTAGGGACTTGGCCGATCGTTTATCGAGAGGGAACCATCGGTGGCAAACTGGGCACGTTGACCGATACGCTGGGGGCAGCGGTGCGTTCGGGTTGTTTGCTGGGGAGCTTGCTCAGGGCATCTGAAAGTTCATGAGCATGCTGAATCATAAAGCGAATGAGGTGGCAAACACGTTCAATTTCATCGGGTCCAACAGCCGTGCCGGTGGGCAAAGAAAGCACCAAGCCCGACATCCGTTCGGTTTCCGGAAGCAACAAGCCCGCATGTGGGAAGTAGGATTTGTATGGCTCCATGCGATGACATCCGGGGTAGAAATAGCGGCGAGCAAGAACCCCTTCGGCATGCAGAGCATGGAAAATTTGATCGCGGGTGATCCATGTCGTCAGATCGTCGATTTCCAAAACGACATATTGATAATTGCACCGCTCCGATTCATCGAAACTCATAATGCGAACGCCAGCGATGCCCCGTAAATGATGTTCGTAGAGTTTGTAGTTGCGGTAGTTCGTTTTGATGAATTCGTCCATACTCTCTAAGGAAGTGATGCCCATCGCGGCAGAGACTTCATTCATTTTGGCATTGGTCCCAACGTGGGTGACCTTATCGTATTGGACGAAGCCAAAATTCTTCATCAAACGGAGCTTGGCAGCCAGTTCGTCGTTATTGGTGACGACGGCCCCCCCTTCGAGGGTGTTCAAGAATTTGGTGGCATGAAAGCTAAAAACCTCGGCATCGCCAAAGCTCCCAATCGGTTGCCCCAAATGGGTGCAGCCAAAAGCGTGGCTGGCATCGTAGAGTAATTTGAGGTTTCGCCGTTGAGCGATTTCGGCCAACTTGGTCGTATCGCAGGGGCGCCCCCAGAGATGAACGCCGATAATCCCCGTCGTTTTCGGAGTAATCATCGCTTCGATGCGTTCGGGGTCGATGTTGCAGGTGACCGGATCAATGTCGCAAAAGACAGGGGTAATCTCTTGCCATTGCAGGGCATGGGCCGTGGCCACAAAGGTAAAAGCGGGAACAATCACTTCACCGGTCAACCCCAAGCCACGAATGGCAATTTCCAAGGCCAAAGTGCCATTACAAGTGGCGATGGCATGCTTCGTGCCTGCAATTTCGGCAACTCGTTTCTCGAACTCTTTCTCGAAAGGACCCCCGTTAGAAAGCCAACGCCGATCGAGAATATCTGAGACTCGTTCCAGAAAGGCCGCCTTGTTCCCAATGTTGGGGGCACCCACATGCAAAGGTTTAGTGAACTCGGGCGTGCCTCCTAATATGGCCAAATCGGAAAGGTTGAGCTTCGGCATACGACACCTTTGAGAAGAGAATCCAAAAGAATCATCGATCTTCTCGAAGGTGAATTGCTCGGCACGTTTATTCCGCAGAAGAATTCGTCGTCAGAATTTGATACTCGGCAGGAAAATAACGCTCCTCGTTTAACCACCAAATACGCCAAACCGGAACCCGCTGAGGAAAGCCGATAATCAAACAGGCCACCGCTGGAGAAAGACTTTGCCGCAAATCCTCCGCAGAGGGGATCGGTTCGGAATGAGGATGAGAATGGTATACCACCAACAAAGATTCTTGCCGGCGCCGAATTTCTTTGTGCGCCTGAAACATCTCCTTGGGGTCCGAAAGGAAACGGGTGGGGCTTCGCAAGGTATTGGTCAGGGGAAAGCAATGGCGAACCAGCGCAAAACCCGAAGAAATTAGGCCCGAAAGCAAACCACAACATTCGTTTGGATGTTCAGAAATCGCCTGTTGTTGAATCTGGGTCAGAATTTCTTGCGGGATTTGCAAAATCGGTTGGACAGGATTCACATCATCGTTATATCTTTTTAGAAACTGTTCAGGAAGAGGGATCGGATCGAACGTATATAATATCGAATACAAGGAAAGATAATAAGGATATTAGGAGTCGATAGACCACTATGCATTTTCAATTCATCATACCTCCTCAAAGT
>CAZFDX010000346.1:0-2139 GCA_964518325.1 uncultured Alcaligenaceae bacterium
GATGTGAGTGTGATCCTCCCCGAAGGATTGGCACGCAATCCACATCGTCCCTCGAAATTTCTCACGAATCCCCAAGAATGGAACGATGGTTCGGGCCGTGGTTCTGCGGATGATGTTGCCTTTCTGAACGAGTTGCTCGATTATCTTCAGATCGATCGGGTGAACCTCACGGGCTTTTCCAACGGGGCCGGCATGGCATTTCGGTATGCCGCCGAACAAAGCGAACGGGTCATCGCGTTAGCTGCGGTGGCAGGGCATTGCCACATTACGACCCACATCGTTCGTCCTATGCCAAGTTGGTACATCGTGGGAACCGCCGATCCAATTATCCCGTTATCCGGAGGCAGCGCCCGTACCCCTTGGGGAGTAGTTCACGATCGCCCCTCGGTACTACAAACCGTTCGACGTTGGGCCGAGATGTTAGGGTGTCGCTCATTACCCGAGACCCTTGCCGATTGGTCGGATGGGTTGTTCAAAGTAACGCTTCTTCAGGGGCAGGGGCATCATTGGCCCGCTGGTGAAGGACGCATGGGGGAAAAATTAGGTGGCCCCCATTTATCCCATTTCGATGCCAGTTGCGAGATTATTCAATTCTTCCAGCAAGCGTATCAATCGACATCTTAGAACGATTATCAAATAATGATAAAAGGAATCGTTTCGAGAAGAAAAAGGATCGCGTAGAGACGAAACGGGCTTTGGGGTCGGGTAGTGCTGAAAAAGGGAAGGGATTGCTTGATGAGAAAATGAAACGCCCCTCTTCGGCATCTTGTATGATTTCCGACACCCTAATGGATGATTTTATTTCCCGAAAAAAATGGATTACTAAACTATCTCCTTTGATAATTTCCATTGAGAGAATTATGCGAATTCTATCTTTTTTGTTATTAGCGATTTTCTGCCTGCAAGGGTCTTTATGGGCACAAACTCCCACGATCGGTTCCAAACAGCAGCAGTCGATTTCAAAAGACTCGAAGACGACTTCTCCTGAAATTCTGCGAGTTTGGGAATCGGCCGGTGCTAAACCAGATCGGGTCGCTTGCAATGCGGAAGGTCTTCCTGTGTTTGAGGAGAAATTTTCGCTTTATTCTGGCCCCGTATTAACCTTCTCGTTTGAACAAGATATTTCCCTTGATAAATTGCCCCCCCCATCGGAACCATTTGGTATCATTTGTGGAAGCATAAAAGAATCGACCCTCAAAACATTCACACAATTTCCGCAGCTACATTTTTTGAGTATCACCAATGCTCAAGCAACGCCCGAGTTTCTCAAAGCATTGGGGAGTTTAGCAAATCTCAAGTTTCTTCATTTGCGAAGTGTCGAACTACCTGCCAAAGGGATGGAACAACTAGCCCAGATGAAAGGTCTGGTAGGCCTTTTCCTAGAGGGAGGCCAAATCAATGATGAGCATGTGGCAGAGCTTTCTCGATTCACGCAACTCAAGGAATTACACCTAGCTGATACTCGGGTGGTCGGAACAGAATTCAAAAAACTGGCAGCATTGAAATCCCTTGAAAAACTCAATCTCAGTTCCACGCGGATTATTGATGCCACGCTGAAAGACCTTGCCCAACTGACGAACCTGAAACATCTTTACCTAACCAGCACCAAGATAGGAGATGCCGGACTGAAAGAATTAGCCCCACTGACCCAGTTACGTTCTCTTTCGCTCACTAGCACCAAGGTCACAGAAAATGGCTTGAAAAATTTAATAGCATTTAAGGAGCTGGAATATCTCGGCCTTGGTTTCAATCCTTACACAAATAATATCACACCGTTGATAGTAAAATTACCCAAACTTCAACACCTTGATATTAACGATACGGAGATCAATGATAAAGGACTCAAAGAATTAGGGAGTTTATCCGAGCTTAGAACCCTTGACATCAACGATTGCAAAATATCGATTGATGGTATTTCTCATCTAGGAGCATTCAAAAAATTACGATGGTTGAAACTCAACATCTCACAAAAAACCGATAGCTATTTAGCCCAGTTAAAGAAGGTCAACCTTGTCGATTCTTGGGCGGCATCACAGGGGGTTCGCCCTTTGGGAACAGAACCGAAACCAGTGACATCCTTGAACTTAATTGGCATGGAGGTGACCAATCAAGGCCTAACCCATCTCAAGGGATTGACCG
>CAZFDX010000347.1:0-4143 GCA_964518325.1 uncultured Alcaligenaceae bacterium
GTCTTATCCGCCTTGACTACCCAAGTGATTCCATCATCATCGCAAAAGTAGATTTTCCCATCCACAGCAACCGGAGAAGCGCTATGATGCTTGCCGAGCGGTTCAAACCAATGGAGTTTTCCCGTCAAAGCATCGCGACAACTGGCCCGACCATTATCATGAACCAAATAAACCTCATCGCCATAACCCACCGGTGAAGGAACGTAGCCTGCCCCCTTGGTATCTTCCCAAACGATTTTGCCATCTTCCGGACGAACCGCCACCACATGATAAGTAGGAAACCCTGCCGTGAGAATAAATAAGCCCTTTTGATAGATCAAACTGGCAACGAATTGCTCGGTGGGTCCCCGATTTTGCCAATGGAGCTTACCGGTGTTGGGGTCGTAACTGGCGGTGGTCCAACAACCGGTGAGAACCATATGGGATTGGCCGTTGATTTCCCGACACAACGGCGGGCAATAAGATCGGATGCGATTCTTGCGATCGATACGCCACTTTTCTTCGCCGGTTTTTCCTTCAAACGCCACGATGTAGGCTGGCTCCTTTTTACCAAAGGCATCCTGATCGCAATTGACAATCACAAGGTCCTTGTACAAAATCGGTGGGCTGCAAAATCCATGCTTCGACTCGAATTTTCCGGGTGTTTTCCGCCAAACTTCTTTCCCCTCGAAATCATAGGCTGCCACCACCACTTGCGGATCATCCAAAAAGGTCACATAAACCCGTTGCCCATCCGTTGCTGGGGTAGAGCTAGCGAAACTATTTAGCTTGTGGATCGATTCGAGTTTCGCTTTCAGCACGGTCACACGCCAAAGTTCTTTCCCCGTTTTACGATCATAACACAGCAGTAAACGCTCTTTGGGTTCGTTCTTTTCACCCTCATTTTCAAGGCAGGTGGTGAGAAAGACCCGATCGCCCCAAATAATCGGGCTGGAGTGCCCCTTTCCGGGAACTTCGGTTTTCCAAACGATATTTTCTTTGGGACTCCATCGCGTGGGGAACCCCTTTTCGGTGGTGGTTCCATCTCCCATAGGGCCACGCCACATCGGCCAATCCCCTTCCGCAGAGAGTAACGGAGTCGAAAGTACTAAGGTTAAAATGATGGTACGCATGTGAGATTATTATCAGGTAGGAAGGTTTGTTAACATCTACAGGGTTTTCGGTTGGGCGATCTTCGATCTTCGATCGTTGAAGGTTCGCAGCTCGTTGATTGTTGATCGTCGGTTCGGCGATCGTTGATTATCGAATATCGTTCAAGGTTCGAGGATCGCTTAGGCGGGGGTCTTCTTAAATTGACGGATGCGAGCATCGGGAACCCATTCGATCACATACAGATTCCCCTGAGAATCGGTACATAAAGCGTGCGGGCTGGCAAAGGTTTCGGGGGTTTTGACCCGATCGGGTGCTTTGACCTTTTCGCCATCGCCTAAATGGGTCACGATCTTATCATCCGCATCAAGGACCGTCACTCGAGCATTGAGTTCGGGAACATACAAATGCCCGTCATGTTGATAGAAACAACAGGGGGCACGGAAACCCGGTAAGGTGCGCTTGTACTCTAAATCGAGCGAATAAACTTCGATCCGTCCATTAGCACGGTCAGCAATGTAGACTTCGGGTTCTTTTTTGAGTGTGCTAATCCAAATCCCGTGGCAGGTATTAAATTCCCCTTTCCCCTTACCCGGTTTCCCAATGGTTTTAATCAACTTAAACTTGTTGTCGAAGCGGTGAACCTTTTGGCTGCCATATCCATCGACAATGTAAATATCCCCATTTGGTGCCACGGCCACATCGGTTGGGTTGGTGAAATCGAATTTTTGGGAGGTGGCATCTTCTTTGGCCACAAGGCCCAAGGTGTAAAGCACTTTGCCGGTTAGGTCGGTCTTGTACACTCGGGCGCCCAGCCGATCGTCCCCTTTCCCTGCGACATTCTCAGTCCAGTAAAAGTATTCTTGTCCCCCTTCTTTGCTGTAGTACAGGCCATGCGCCGTGGCAGCGTATTTTTGTGGGTCGAGACCAATTTTCGCAGTGAAATCCTTGGTCCATGTTTCCAGCAATTTGCCTTCGGTATCGAACACAGCCACACAGGCATTACTCGAACGGCTGGTGACATAAACGCGGTCTTTGGAATCGACCACTACGGCGCAACCAAAACCATATTGCATGCCAGCCGGCAGTTTGCCAAAGTTCGGATTGAGCGTGAAGGTCATTTTGCCTTCACCCAATTTCACCGGTTTCGATTCTTGTGCAGAAAGGATCGAGCCAAGGGACAAACCAGCCACACCCGCGACCGAGGTTTGAAGGAAACTACGCCGATGGAAGAGGTAGGTATCGGACATTGCAACTCCGTGTTTTGAGGAATAGGATTTTGGCATTCTCTGAAACTAGGTGAGAAAAGCAATAGCTCGAAAGGAAAAAGGTGCTGCAAGAAGCGAAAGGCCAAATGTGCCTCAAGTTTTGCAACGCGGAAAGTGCTGCAAGAAGCGAAAGGCCAAAGGTGCCTCCAATTGCTTTTTGCTTTATTTTCGAGCTAGGGTCTTTTGATAGGCGGCAATGGTAGCAAGGGCACAATTTTCCCACGTGAACAGCTTGGCCCGTTCCTTGGCCCCGACTCGCAAACTCTCTAACCAAGCGGTATCTTCGACCCCCCGTTGCATGGCTTCGGTCCATCCCGTGACATCATCGGCAGAAATTTTTCCTCCACAGCCTGCCAGCACTTCTTGGATTGCCTCGGCTTGGGATGCCAACACGGTTCCACCGCAGGCCATCATTTCGGCGGCGGGCATGCCGAACCCCTCATAATGCGAAGGATACAGCAACGCTCGGGCACCGTTGTATAACGCCGGTAATTCTTCTTCGGTCACATATCCCAAATGCCGAACACCCGCTGGGGAAGCCGTCTGCTTAAAGTATTCCTGTATCTCTTCGGTGCGCCAGCCCCAGCCCCCGACCAGCACTAGGGGGGCTTGCTTTCTCACGGCGGCCGGCAATTGCACATAGGCTCGCAGTAACGTCATGAGATTCTTGCGCGGCTCGATCGTTCCCACATGCAAATAGTAGCCCCGCTGCAAGTTTAATCCTTGCAGAACCCTTTCGGTTTCCTCTGGGGATTGTTCTCGAAGATGTCTCCGAACCCCGTTGTAGGTCACGGAAATACGCTCGGCTGAAATCCCCAGCTTGTGGATCATCTCCTGACGGATCGTCTCAGAGACGGTGACGAAATGAGCCACCTTTTGAAGCTGATGCTCAAAATACCTTTGAAAATAGGCAATCCGATCTTGGGGATGCCATTGTGGATAAAGCAAAGGAGAAAGATCGTGGATGGTCACCACCGTAGGGAGATACGAAGGGAGCGGGATAAAATTCGGTTCATGATACAGATCGAAAAATCGGGGCGAAAGTTTATATCGGGAAACCAATCGGATCGAGCGACGGACGATCCCCTTGAGTTTAATCAGCAATTCTGTTTTCAGTTGAGAAGAAGTACGCTTCCCTTCCACTTGGTCCGCGATTTTGCGATGCCGTCGTTCATCCACCGTAGGGGCACGAAACCGAGTAAACCAAGCCGGATAATAACACGAGACCTCGACTTCGGGACGCTCGGAAAGGGCTTGGATTAGCTCCGCAGTGTAGTGCCCAACACCGGTTTTCGCTCCCAGCGTGGCAAGATTATTGAAGATCACACGAATAGGTTGCTTCATCCTATCGGTGTATGAAATGAGACGGGAATGACCTAGTCGGGGGTAAACCTCGGACGAAATCATCTGGAGGAGTATGACGCCCCTGAGACAAATCGTCTTAGCCGATTCGATGCGGGATTGCCTTGGATGCTTGCTCGATCAGGTTAATCGTTTGAGAAGTTCTTCCAAGTGCAGTTTCAGAGTTTCGGGATTGGGCAATCGATATTGAGAATTATCGGGCGACTCGGGGCCAATCCCCACGGTGATCCCCCCTTTATCGAGGACGGCTTGCATTCCTTCTTCATCGTTGCTGGCATTGCCGAAATAAATCGGGAGCCAATCGGCAGGGTGTCGCTCTTGAATGTGCTGCAAAATCAACTCGACCGCATCCCCTTTGTGCCACCCCTGCATTGGGGAAATTTCCACCGCTTCCGAGACCACACGCCAACGGATTTGCGTTTGT
>CAZFDX010000348.1:0-1652 GCA_964518325.1 uncultured Alcaligenaceae bacterium
GGCTGAGAATCCTCAATAGTCACCCAGTAGGGGGTCATGAATTCAGTAAGTGGCGTCGCCAAAGAAAGGCCGGTTGCCAATACCTTGCGGATGAGGTCGCGTTCTGTGAAAATCACTTTGAGAACTCCGGAATATCGGATAAGAACACAGCCGACGGCCTGACGTTGCATCAAGTCCCAAGCATCGGAAACCAAGGCGGTGGAGGGGATTTCATCAACAGGGGCTAAATCCAAATGCGAGATTTTATCCGAGCGAAGGTTCCGAGCAAGTTCCATATTGTGTTCAACTCGTTGAAGGCGTATTCTGCAGCAAAAATTCCCAAGGAAATGGCGAAGAAACTTTGTGCGAAGGCCAAGTCTCGATACGCTATAATAAAATTGTCAGTATTCTGGTCGATTAGACAAGACCTTTTTGATCCTCCTTAACAAAAGCTCTTTATGGCCGACCTTTCGCAACGAGTGCGAACCCTGCAACGAGCGTGCGAACTGATTCGCAATACGTCCGGCAGACAGGGGCGATTCCTGCAATTACCCCCCTGTGAAGAGATCATCGTAGTTGGGGATCTGCATGGACACATCGAGAATTTACAGGCAGTCTATAAGCTGGCCAATTTGCAAGCCCATCCGAACCGGCATTTGATCTTTCAAGAGTTCATCCATAGCAAACGCTACTATCCCAAAGGGGGCGATCGTTCCCATCAGGCGTTGGATTTATTTGCTGCTCTGAAGGGGCAATTTCCGCAACGGGTTCACTTGCTAATGGGGAATCACGAACTAGCCCAATGGACGGATCGACCCGTGATGAAGGGAGATGTGAGCCTGAATGAGCTTTTTCGACAGGGGGTGAACGAAGCCTATGGTGAAATGGGCACCACGATTTACGATTTGTATTTGAAGATGTTTGCCGCTTTACCTTGGGCGATCCGCACGAGTAATCGTGTTTTCATCAGCCATAGTCTTCCGCGTGCCAAAGCCTTGGACACATTCTCCTTACATTTGTTAACGACCGAAGCCGTGACCTTAGCCGATCTCAGCCCTCAGGGTACGATCTACGAACTTCTTTGGGGCCGCGATACCCGTCAGGAAACCGCCACCAAGTTTCTTCAGTTGGTAGATTGCGATTGGCTCATTACAGGGCATATTCCCTGTGAAGAGGGTTTCGAGTATCCGAATGAAAATCAATTGATTGTCGATGCTTGTGGCTATCCTGCTACGGTGGCACTGATTTCAGGCCAGCACCCTGTCACCCGAGAACAATTCCGAAATGCTGTTCGTTTTCTGGATACCGCCGAATGAAATCGAGAGAATAAAATCGAGAGAATGAAATCGAGTATGGACGCAACTCCTCACTTTGTAACCTCGCCTCATGAAATTATTGCGAGCACCCGAAGAGAAAAGGTCACGCTGGGGAATCGGGAATTTTGGATCGAGGTACCCGAACGGGCCGATGATTTATTCTCCCACCCCACGATTCAACAGGCGCATCAGGAGGATGAGTATATGCCGTATTGGCCACAGATTTGGCCGGTGGCTCGCATGTTGGGGAAAGCGTTACTCAAAGAGGATTGGTCAAAATATCCCAAAAAAGGCGATAAATTGGAAGCCTTGGAGTTGGGGTGTGGGCTGGGTGTACCGGGGATTGCTGCGTTGTCC
>CAZFDX010000349.1:0-3861 GCA_964518325.1 uncultured Alcaligenaceae bacterium
TGTGTATAAGCAACAGGATCGAAGCGCGTTTCCAAAAACTCAAAGATATTTTCTCCAGCGCGATTGAATTTGAAGACTTGGACACAAAAGATTCCAGAAGCTCTTTCGCCTTACGACATGAAACGCTTCGTCGGGCGAATCGCCGTGCAAGCCAACTCGACATCGAAAAAGCGATTCCCTCACGGGGAACAAAACGACTTGTCTTTCTCTGTTTACTCACGTCGATTATTCTGCTCGTTCTTGGGTATCGTCATCACAAATGGACCGAAAAAGAATTAAGCCGATTTCTTGTTCCCTTTGGATTGGCTTCAAGTGAACCTGCAACGGAACTCGAAATCGTCTCCCCGAAAAATCCGCATCGAATGGCACGCGGAGAATCGTTACCAATTCAAATTCGCCTCCGAGGTTCGCTCCCCGCGAGGGTCACGATTGTGACTCTGTCGGAAGGGGGAATTCCCGTTGAACAAGCGTTCAAACTCCCAACCGAAAACCTCAATCAAGACGATCCTCTATATACGTTTGTTTTGGACTCAACGCGGATTAGTACCCATTTCAAATATCGGGTCAAAGCGGGTCGGGCCGATTCGGGTTGGCGTGAGGTCGCTGTCGCACCGGCACCGGTACTGGTTCCGCGTGAGGGGCGCCCTTCACCTCAAATTGGTCTCAAGTTTCCCGAGTATACCGATCTGCCAGAAATGGATTTACCAGATGGTTCCAGTGTCATCTCTGGCGTGACCGGAACACTCGTGAGCATTCGTGGCGCGACCGACTTGCCCATCATCAAGGCAAAAATTGGACCCCGTCCCGAGACCAATCGTTTGGCTTTGGCCTCGGGTGTGATACCTTTCGCTGCTCCCAATTCCCTCAGTGTGCTTGCCCTGCAAACACTCAATCAGGAAGCATGGCGAGAAGAATCGGTAACTATTGAATCGAATCAAAAAAACTTTCAGGTTCAATTTATCCCACGCTTACCCGTGGGTTACGCACTGATATGGGAAGATGCTACGGGGCTTACCAACCAACGAATGTTTGATGTTCGATTATTCCCCGATCCCAGCCCGAATGTCCTTTTGGAAAGGCCCTCGGCCCAAACCGATATTCTGCGGACCACCCCGAACGGAATGATTCCCATTAAGGGGAAAATGCTCGACAAGCAGTATGCGATACGGAACATCTGGATTGAGTATCGGGTCAACAATGAACCCATTCAGAAAATATCACTGTTCGATAATGATCAGATCGATCAAATTTCTCGCATCGGTACCGTGTTAGGTTCGATTCATGGCTTGCCCATGTGGGGGGGGGCATTCCGTCAACAACAAGCCCTTCAAGATTTGCGTATCCCCGTCTCGCGGTTTACTAAGGTTGGGATTATGCCCCTCAAAGCAGGGGATGTTCTGACCCTTTCACTTGTTTCCGACGATCATGATAACGTCACGCTCTTTAAGAGCGCCGGCCGTTCCCATGAAGTGGAAATTACCATCACCACGGCAGACGAAATCGAGATGGCTCGTCAACAAGCTCAAGCTGAGATTAGGGAAGAGTTACAAGCACTGTACAACAAGCAACTCGAAGCGCAAAAGAAAGTTCAAGAGGTTCTCAAAAAGCTCCCACCTCAAGCACCTCTTCCCGCTGATAATGCAGAGCAAGTCGGTCAGGCCGAGCAGGATCAAATTCAACTTCGCATGAAATTACTCGCTGAAGAGGGAGTTCTGAACCAACTTCAAAAATGGAAACAGGCTGCGGAAAATGCCCCCCTCGCAAAAACAGATGCAGGTACGCGGCTCGAAGAATCCCTTAATGAACTCAAGCGTTTGCTTCGGGAGGAGCTGGAACCTCTCGAAGCAAACCTGAGCGAATCCCGTAGAAATCCTGATGCGAAAAGCTCGTTGACCAAAGCCGAGAAAAGACAAGCCGAAGTTTCTGGAACCTTAAAAAGTCTCATCGATCGTCTGGAGGTGGGGAGTGCGACCGGCGAAATTCGTGGCGAGATTCGCGGGCTTTTAGGTGAAGTGCTGCGAGCGATTGAAAGAAGCGAAAACCTGAACCAAAAACTCCCTGCCGGTCAACCTCAGAAACTCACGACGGAACAACACGACGAGATCGAAAAGGCCGCTTCTGCCGATGATCGTATTGCCGAAAAAAGCCGACAAATTATTGAGAAACTCGAAGCCCAAGCAACGGCTCGCGATCAGTCTCTGGAGCAAAAACTCGCCCAAGCAGCCAATAAAGAAAACGAGGCGAAGGCCAAACTGGACCAAGACAAGAAATTCCCCCCTCAATCTTCCGAGGCAATGAAATTGAAGCAAGAAGCCGAGCTGCTGCTTGAGGAAGCGACCCAACTTCGAGATGCCGCCGAGGAATTAAGAAAAGAAATCGAACAACTCCGACAGGCAGCCCAATCGGGTGACGTGGTTCAATTGAAGCAGAACCTGAGGGATGCCGCCACGAAAACCCGCGAGAACCAAAACGAACAAGCGAACCTACTCCAGAAGAAGGCGGCAAAAGAACTACAAAAAATCCTTGAAAGCCTAGAAAAAAATAAGGCCGATTCCCAAGAAGGTTTGACAAAGAAGCCACGCAATAGCGAGCGGGCCATTCAGAACCTCATCGAAAAGCAAGAACAACTTCAAAAGAAGGTAGATCAAGCCCTTAGCCGAGAGGACCCTCAAGAACAAAAACTCGAATTGGAAAAACTCGCACGAGAACAACGGGACCTAGAAAGGCAAACCCGTGAAGAGGCCCAGAAACTCATTCGCGAAGGGGCCAACCAATCTGCCGAGACACTTCGCAGAGCAGCACGCCAAATGAATGATGCAGCGGAAACTCTCGAACGGGGAGAAAGCCCTCTTGAGAAACAAGATGATATTCTGGATACTTTGGACACGGTTGAAAATGCACGAAAGCGGGAACAACAGGAAGAGGAAGCTCGGCTGCAAAGAGAAAATCGGGCCAAAGAACTCGATGAAATCAAACAGCTTCGAGAGAAACAAGCCCGATTGATCGAAGAAATCAAGCGACTTCATCAGAATGCCCAGCAGGAGAAAAAATGGGACCGTCCTTTGCAAACCAGTCTCAACGATGTCCAAAAATTACAACAGGATTTAGCCGACAAACTCCAAGAGACGATACCTCAGAAATTTACTGAGGTCCCCGTTTATGAACGTATGTCTAAACAGGCAGCAGAGGCCATGCAACTGGCAGCCAAAAGGATCGAAATTCGTCTAGATGATGTGGAAACTCGTCCTTTCGATCCCGAGGTGGAACAGCTTGGCGAAAAGGCGATTCGTCGCCAACAAGAATTGGCACTCAAACGGCTCGATCAACTCATAGATGCTCTCAAACCAGACGCAGATGGGATGGCAAAAACCGACCCCCCCCCTATGGGTATGGGAGGTATGCCTGACCCCATGGGAATGGCAGGAATGATGGGGATGATGGGGATGAAACCACCACTCCCCCCCTTGGCACAGCTCAAGGCTCTGCGTTCTTTACAGACCGATTTGGCAGAGCGAACCGCCGAGTTCGATAAAGCCTATCCCGATCGATCGAAACTCAATGAAGACGAACTCCAAGAGTTGAACGCCCTACAAAAAGCACAGGCCGATGTTGCTGAATTGCTTCGGAACATCAATCCCGAGGGGATGCCCAAAGAGAATCCCAAGAATCCCAACTGAGTTGGCCATCGTTGATAAAATAGAATAAGAGGTCACAATGAATCTATTTCGCTATCTGCTGGGTCTTCTCATTCTCAGTTGGGGAACGATTCTCCTCTCACAAGAGGAACCTATTGGCAAACCGAAACAATCGGAATTGCCGGACCCCCAAAAATTAGCCCTAGAGGCCCAAAAAGCGGCCGAT
>CAZFDX010000350.1:0-1801 GCA_964518325.1 uncultured Alcaligenaceae bacterium
CGCTGCCCGATGCGACAGTCAGCGTGACCGTGTGGGTGGTACTGCAGGCGGCGAGCGAACAGGGGACCGCGCCGCATTTCCGTCGTGTGGTGGTGCTGCGAGGGATGCTGGAGGTGCCGTTCACTTAGCGATTGCACCTGCCGTGGATGACGGGTTCGGCCGCGCCCGGGAACGTGCCTGTCCCGTACATATCCCCCGCCGCCCAGGTCAGCTTGCCGGGCAGGTTGACCGTGCCGCCGAGCGTCAGCGCGCCTGAGCTGAACCTCACTTCCCCTTCAATGCTCGCGCCTGTTCCAAGCGTGTGGTTGTTGGTTTGCAGGGATGTGCCTGCCGCGCCGCGCAGCCTTCCGGTGGTTGTGCCGCTGTGAATGTACAGCGTGCCGCTTTTGATGTCGGTCAGGCCGCTGTTATTGAGCGCGATGCTGTTCAGCGCGCCGGTATTGCCCGCGCCGAAATCCGCGTTGAAAGTGCCTGTATTGTTAATCGTAGCGGCGCAGAACGAGCAGTTGATATTTCCGCTTGACCAGTTGATCGTGCCTGTGCTGGTAATCACCGTGCCGCTGTGGACGTATCGCGTTGAACCGCTGATAGACATCGTACCATTGAAGGTAAGTGCCCCGCGAAGATAGGTGTTTACCCAGCTCGTCGTACCATTGATAGCGTTCGTGCCTTCGCCAAACAGAGTACCGCCGAGCAGGTTAGCGTTGGCGACATTCAGAGTCGAACCGCTCACGGCGTTGAGTGTGCCGCCCGTAAGATTGAGGTTCGTGACCGTGATTGTCGTGCCCGTCGCTGAATTGAACGTGCCCCCGGTGATATTGAAGTTGGTGAGGGTGACGGCGGCGTTCTCAGCAATATTCAATGTTCCGTTTGATAGGCTGCTGCCGCTGACTGTGCTGCCGTTTTGAAGCGTATACACGCCGCCGTTGAAGGATACTCCACCCGTGAATGTGCCGCTGCCTGTGCCGCCGGCATTCAGGTACAGCCGCCCGCGCCGGACTTCGATGCTGCCATCGTTGTTGACAGGAACGCCGTTAAAGTTCACGTCGCCAGCCGCAGTTGGCGAGAACTGGTGCGGATTGGCTGGGGTAGGGTAGTAGTAATCTGCGGTGAGAAGAATTGTGCCGAAATTGTCGAAACGCCCTGGAACGGCCTCGCTTGTGAATTCAGCGACCGCTGCCGGGAAACTTCCTGAACTGCTTCCAAACTCGGCGGGAGCTTGTGGGGCGGGTGCAATCGAAGCGATGTGAAAATCAAATGTCGCGCCCGTATCATTAACCAGGGCGCAATCCTCGTTGAAATTAATTGTGCCTTCTGTCCACAGGGCAAACCCGGCGTTGACCACGCGAACCCCTGTTGCGAGTGTTTTGCTGCTTGGCCCGCTGATGCTCATCAGCCCGTTGGATCGCACCTCGCCCGTGCCGCCGATGGTGCCGCCCGCCCAGGTGAACGGGCCGTTGAAGGTGCGCGCGCCTGCGCCGGTAAATGTCCCGCCTGTCAGCGTGAAAGCGCCGTCAAACGTGGATGCGGCGCTTAAGGTCAGCGTGCCGCTGGTTTGCCGCAGGTTCTCGTTATTGGTGATCTTGTTAACGGTGACGGTCGAGCTAATCGTAATCGTCACGGCGGCAGGCACATCCAGCAGCACATCATCGGCTGCGCCCGGCACAACCCCCGTACTCCAGTTCGCGCCAGTGTGCCAGCTTCCGCTGGTGGCGGCAGTCCACTGCACCAGCGCCGCGCTCCCGACTTCCAGCGCGCCGATATGCCAGCTGGCTCTTATACCCATCTGACGCTGCCGACG
>CAZFDX010000351.1:0-7505 GCA_964518325.1 uncultured Alcaligenaceae bacterium
CCAGTGCAATACCAAGAATCGATAAAGGGGTAATGAGGGTGATTTCGAGCATGGGACGATAGATTTTTTTTGCCCAAACAATCAGAAAGGGTTCTTTCTCCGAAACGCTTCTTAAAAACACTGAGGCTAGAACCGGCATCAGAAGCAGTGCCAAGATTAAAGAGGTGAGCAGTGCAAAAATCACCGTCAGTGCCATCGGCCGGAACATTTTCCCTTCGACCCCTCTGAGTGTGAGAATTGGGAGATAAACAATCAGAATAATTCCGACCCCGAAGACAACAGGACGGGCAACCTCTTGGCAGGCAAGCCGAACGATATCAATTGGAGCACGGTTTTGTTTTTGATGATGCCGATACTCAGCGACTCTTCGGACCACATTTTCGATAAGCACAACGCTTCCATCAACAATAAGCCCAAAATCAATCGCACCGAGACTCATTAAATTGCCAGATAGCCCCGCAGCCCACATCCCTACGAAAGCACCTGCCATCGATAAAGGAACCGCCAAGGCCACAATCAATCCTGCACGAAAACTCCCTAGCAAAATTAGTAACACAACGGCAACTAAAATACCACCTTCAATTAAATTTGTTTGAAGTGTTTTTACTGTTCTTTCAACTAATTCGGTTCGGTCGTAAATAACATCAATTTCCATGCCTTCGGGAAGTGTTTTTTTGATTTCTTCCATTTTGACTTTTGTTCTTTGAACGACCTCGCGAGAATTCTCACCGGCAAGGAGCATCACAATACCAACGACCCCTTCGCCTTGACCGTCCCGCGTTACGCAACCTTGTCTAAGAACGGGTGCAAAATCCACTTTCGCAACTTGATGAAGATAAATAGGTGTTCCGTCACCTCTAGAATCTAACACGATATTTTTAATATCATCGATTGATTGAATTAAACCTTCACCGCGCACGATACGTTGTTCTTGAGATCGTAAGAGTAGGTAGCCTCCCCCCTCATTACTGTTATTTTCTTGAAGGGCAGTAAATAACTGTCTTAAATGGATATTATAATATCGCATTTTTTCCGGATCGGGTTCCACTTGATAGGAGCGGAGTTGGCCCCCGTTGGTATTGACTTCGATAACCCCTCTGAGGCTGCGCAGTTGTGGTGCAATTTGCCAATCTAGGGTCTCACGCAATGCCATCAGGGAATGAGAAAAACCGGGCTTGTTTCTGACCTCAAATTGATAAATTTCACCGAGACCCGTTGCAATAGGACCCGGTTTGGGTGTCGGTATACTTGGGGGAATTTTTTCTCGGGCTTCAACTAATCTTTCATTCACTTGCTGACGTGCCCAATAAATATCGGTCCCTTCTTCAAAGACTACGGTAACAACAGAGAGACCAAACTGAGAGACCGATCGGATTTCCTCAATGTGTGGAATTCCGCTCATAGATGCTTCAACCGGAATAGTCACGGCTTGTTCCACTTCTAAAGGACCAAGAGCGGGTGCCGTGGTCATAATTTGAACTTGTACGTTAGTAACATCCGGTACGGCATCTACCGGCAATTTCGATGCTCCATATATTCCAATTCCAACCAATAGAAAGGTAAATAGAAATATCAGGAACTTGTTATTGATTGCAAAATCAATAAGACGGACTAACATAATTTATTCCCCCACCATTTGATCTTTCAGGAGTTCGGATTTCAAAATGTATCCGCCCTTTGTGACAATTTCTTCATCGCCCGATAATCCATCCAATATCTCGACCATTCCACCAAACTCTTTCCCAAGTCGAACATCAACTCGTAAAAAAAGCTCCGATTCTTTTTTGACAAATACGAATGGTTGATTTTCAAATCGATAGACGGAACTAATCGGAACCTGAATGACGGGCTTTTCTTCTTCTGTTTCAAAACCGACCTCAACAAACATTCTGGGTTTCAATTTTCTATCCGTGTTTTTGACCTCTGCGGTGAGAGTTAATGCTTTCGAGTTCTTATCGATCACATCCCCCTTCGAGATAATTTGAGCAGTTCCTTGTTTCTCGTCATATTTTGTACGGTATAAAATTTGGTTCGATTTCAATGAGTTTATCATTGGAATATCGACTTCAAATAAATCTGTTTGAATCCATAAATTATCCAAATCGGCTAAGACGAACATTTGAAACATAGGGCTTACTCGTTCCGAAAGTACGGCATGTTTTTCAATAATTGTTCCTGAAAAGGGTGCTCGGACATTGAGTATCGAGGATTTTGGACCTTCCGCAAGAGGGTCTATATTTTCAATTTCACTGGGAGATAAGCCAAAGGTTAATAATTTGGCCTTTGTAATATCAACCATTGTTTGAGCTTCTCGAAGTTTTAATTGAGCTTGTTTCGTTTGTTGTTGTACTTGGAATCGAATCTCCTCGAATGCGGAAAGATAGGCTGCCTGTGCTGCTTCTAACTCCGATGCTGTTTTGCGAATTACCGATTCCGGAACAGCTCCTTGTGATTCCTTTTGTGATACTAATTGATTTTGTAATTGATTCCGGAGGGTATAGGCGCTTAACAGTTGTGAACGATACTCGCCGATTGGTTTGTCTGATAATAATTTCTCAATCTCCGAGATCGATTTTTCTTCCGATAAAAGTTTGAGTAACTCGGTTGTGTTTGCTCGGGTTAAAGTAATTCGGTCAAAATTTTCTTTTTCCGTTACAAGAGATGCCTTGGCCTTAACTAATTCCAACTTCAAGTATCCAAACTCTCGACAATCGATGGTTGCCAAAATATCACCCGCATTCACTTGCTGACCGAGTTTCACATTTGAGGAAGCAATGATTCCTTCTGCAGGGGGAGAAATATGTGCGATCCGATCTTCATTCAATTCAATTCTTCCACCCCGCCAGTTCACTTGTTTACTTAACTTTGATTGAACTTTTGATACCTCTATGCCTGCAAATTGTTGTCTCTCTGGACTGAGTTTCACACTGAGATAATGATTTGCTTTTTTCTCTTCTTCTTCCGGTTCTTTGTTGTTCTCTTTTTCGGATCGCAAGTTTGAACCAATAATCACCCCTGCAACACCAACGATGATGAGGAGAATCAAACTGGGGACAATTTTAATCCAGACCCTTTTTTTCATTGGGTGTTGTCCTGAGATCACCGGTATGGCATTGGGTGGGTTCACTGGCTCTGCAATGGGGATAGCCGTTTCATTATGGATCGTTTCCATGACAATATCTTTTTGGTTGGTGTGAAATAAATAAATTATCAATTTCTGTTACTATTGTGTGATTATCAAGACAAAGTGAGATCGTGGATACTAACAGCGAAAACAGCAGAGGAGTATAGATATTTTACAAGGGAAGTGGAATTGTGTTGTTTTTAGGATTGCGGTTGGTGCATGGGAATCAATCTCGTCCCACGCTAAACGACCCATAAAGGGTGGTAGGATGTCTCTGAGTTCATCGTTTGATTTTGGAAGCTCAATCTTTCTCTCACGATGGACCTTTGTTTCGCTGGCAATGTAGATAGCATCTTCATCGTGGTCATCCGTTTCCGTTAAGCCCCCGATTGTTTCTTGCGTGGGGGGCACATTCTTTTTAGGATGACCCACATGAAAATGAGGCAGGTATTGATGGTTCAGAGGAACATTCAACTCATAGGAGTGAAGATGGGGAGTATTTGCCAACCCTGATAAGAGAAGACCCAATAGGACTAACCATGATAATGATCTCTGGATCATTGGGGTGGGATAATTCGGATAAGACTCTCCATCTTGGCTACTACTATTAGGTTACCCAATTTCTCTCACTTGTCAAGTTTTGGAAGCATTTCAAGCTCAAGAACATGCTTGTCTCGCCTTGATTTAATTCGCTTAACAATGTATGGCCTGCCTATTCGATTACGAATCAGGGCGATGACGATCGGGGGATGATTTGTCTCGGTATCTTACGAATTCGATACCCTTTTGGCTGATTCTTATCACAGGTCTCGGTACGCAATCCGTGCTGGCCAAAGACCCAGATATAACCCGTTTATCCATCCCGAATGGGCAAAATCCATTTGAACTTTCAGCAGAGAAAGTTTTTATTTGGGAAGAGAACGATCAGAAAATTTATTTGCTTGAAGGGCAGGTTAA
Source organism: uncultured Alcaligenaceae bacterium (assembly GCA_964518325.1). Lineage (GTDB taxonomy): Bacteria > Planctomycetota > Planctomycetia > Gemmatales > Gemmataceae > SKW135. Next base: position 4,082 of record CAZFDX010000351.1, read on the forward strand.
GTTCGTTCAGGATGACTATGAAATTGATGCGCAGCATATGGTTCTTTGGATGGATCAGACGCAAGCAAAAAGACGTCAGCCATTCCGAGTGACACTCTACGCAAGTGGGCTTCCATCTCAGGCTGTTCAGGTCAAGACTCAGGATAAGAAGAGAATCGCCGCGCAAGCGGTACTTGGTTCATTCTATGCTGAGGCTCTAGCGAAGCTCAAAGCTCTTGAAAACAATCGCTCCATGGCAGACACAGCCATCTATAAGCAAGCACTTCGAGCCAGAACATCGACTTCACAGAAGATGGAGGAACAACCCGACTTGCTCCCAACACAAGGGGGGGGGGGCATGAACGGCATTCAGCAACCTTTGGAATTGGCACAAGGTACAAATCGCGATCCAGCGAATCCCCCTGCTCCACCTGCTTTAGAAATCCAAGGTGTGATTCCGATCCCTCTTGTCGAAACCCGAACGATATTTTTGTCACCCAGAAGTTCTCAACCGATTAGTATTCGTTCGGATGTGATTAATGGGGAACGACAAACTTCGATCACGGGGGGGATCAAACTTCTGGTCAATTTTACGACCGGTTCGATCGCTCAAATGGACCTTGAGGCAGATGAGGTCTTGGTTTGGAAAAAAGAAGGAGAAACGAGTTCTTCCGTCGAGGCCATGCAATCTCCGGATGGGTTGAGGGGTAACGATCCCATAGAAGTCTATTTATCTGGGAATGTGACCATTCGATTAACTCAAGCCAAGGAAGATGCCACAATCAACAAAGTCTTTCGGGCAGACCGTGTTTATTATGATGTGCAAAATCATCGAGCCGTAGCTGTCAACGGTGATTTAGAATTCACAAAATTAGGATTTGAAAACCCCGGCCGATTTTCGGCAGAACGAATTCTTCAATTGGCCGAAAACGAATGGAAGCTGGAAAATGCCAATTTGCATGCGAGTCGTTTGACCAGCGATCCCGGCTTTTCGATTGGGATTCGTTCGGCTGATGTGTATAAACGTGATCCGCGTGAGCGTCGATCAATTTTGGGGTTACCCTTTCGAGATCGTTTTACGGGAGAAATTGAGGAAGAAACGCCGCTCTATCTCGATGCCACCTCGGTCACCCCAGAGATTCGAGGCTTTCCGTTTTTCTGGCTGCCTCGATACCGAACACAAGTGAATGACCCCCTAGGGCCATTCCAAGGTTTTGGTTTTCGGAATGATCGAATTTCGGGGACGCAGATATTTTTAACGTGGGATTTGCTCGACCTTTTTGGAATCACAAAATATGAAGGTGAAAAATGGAATTTATTAATCGATTATCTCACGAAACGGGGACCAGCGATTGGGACCAATTATAGTCTCACGTCCGATACAATGCTCGGTTATAAAGCACCATTTACCACATTGATTAAATGGTATTATTTACAAGATAAAGGGAGGGATGTTCTGGGTGGAATTCGTGAATCGGATTTTGTTCCTCCAGGGGATCGCTCACGATTTTTATTCCGTCATCAACAACAATTCGATGATAATTTTTCGATTCAAGCCCAAGCTGCCTACCTAACGGATCGGAATTTCTTTGAAGCATTTTGGAAACTCGATTACGATTTCGGACCAAACCAAGAAACCTTCGTATATGGGAAGTATACCGACCGGAACTATGCCTTTACCTTATTGAGTCAAGTGAATTGGGAACGACCTTGGGTTACACAAACTTCTTGGTTGCCAAAAGCGGAAGGATATTTAATCGGTCAATCATTTTTTGATCGATTCACTTATCATGCTTGGGGAAGCGCAGGGTACGCTAACTTTCATTATGCTCGGCAATTTCCCAATGAGTTTCCTTTTGGAATTGATGGCGGAAGACCCGCTCCGGAAGTGGATGTGAATACGACTCGTCTCGATTTAATGCAACAATTGGCCTTACCGCTGAAAGTTGGCCCCGTGAATGTGGTTCCGTATGGTGTTTTGGATGTGGCATATTATACCAACCGGAACGATGGTACTGCAAAAGAACGGCTTTATGGTGGGGGGGGGGTGCGTGCCTCGATTCCGTTTTCCAAACTTTATAAAGAACCGGAAAGTGATTTATTCAATGTCAAAGGGCTATATCACAAGAATGTTTTTAGCACGAATTTTTATTCAGCATGGTCGAGTACTCCTTTAGGATTGTTACCTCAACTAGATCGGCTTAATGACGATGCTTCGGAACAATCTTGGCGAGATATTACTCCTTGGCATCCGGTATTTCCTCAAACGATGGGAACAAAGGGGGATACCCTTACGAACTCACCGATTTTTGACCCGAGATTATACGCTTTGAGAAGATTGGTTGACTTTCGGCCCGATAATCTCGACGGTATTAGTGTTGTGCAATTTGATTGGAATCAGCGGTTTCAAACGAAGAGAGGCTATCCGGGGCTGGAACATACTGTGGATTTTTTAACAGTGGACCTATCGGCCTCCTTCTTTCCGAGATCGAATGCGGACAATTTTGGTGAACAAACGGCATTTCTTGAGGCGTTTGTCCAGTGGAATGTCGGGGATAATACGGGTATCGTCGCTAGCGCTTGGTTTGACCCGTTCGATACGGGAACAAGATATTGGACGATCGGTACTTATTTGAATCGCGATGATCGTACCTCATTTTATTTGGGTTATCGCGATCTTGAACCGGTCAACAGTAAAACGGCGATTGCCTCCGTGAATTATGTGTTCAGTACAAAATACTCCATGACGGCTGCGACCGTTTTTGATTTTGGAACGCAAGCCTCGGTGACAAATTCGATCTTTTTCACCCGTACTGGCACCGACCTAACATTCTCGATTGGGGTCAACTATAACTATCTTGTGAATAACTTTGGTGTTAACATCAACGTCTATCCTAACCTCTTCGGGAATCGTGCAGCTGGACCCGGAAACTCTCAATTCCGTAGCCGGTAATCTTCCTATTTTTTCTGATTTATATTCTTTCCATATCTCACTTGATTTTCTCTGATTTACTGAGGCTTATTGTTTGTTTATTCGATGTGATTTCAATATCTTGTACCTATGAAGATTCTTCAGAACACTTTTAGATAGATTTCCTTCAAGAAATTCATTTCAATTTGCCGATAGGGCTTGATTTTATTCATGACTTATTCCATGAGTCCGTGAAGGAATTATCGCGGAGAATCGAATCATGGATCAACGAATTCGTTTGAGTATTTGTCTAGGGTTGATAATGACAGGGGTATTGTCAGCACAGCAAGGACAATCGCTTGCATTGCCGCCGATTCCCCCTCCACCTTCTGAATTAAATGATGCCCCTGCCTTTATCGCAAGTCCTTCGAGTTCCATCCAACCTGTGCAAGGAGTGGCTCCCTTACCACCCGTAAAATCCCCACCGGCGGCTCCTCCTACTGCGGTGCCGGACCCGTTGATGGCACCCCCTGA
>CAZFDX010000352.1:0-3149 GCA_964518325.1 uncultured Alcaligenaceae bacterium
GGGTTTAGACATCGAAACAGAACTTCGGGATAGCTATCTGACCTACGCCATGAGGGTGATTGTCAGCCGAGCATTACCCGATGTCCGCGATGGTTTGAAGCCGGTACAGCGGCGAATTTTAGTCGCGATGCACGATCTCGGCTTGCGACCCAGTGCCTCAACGACCAAATGCGCTGCCATCGTCGGCGAAACTATGAAACGGTATCACCCCCACGGTGATGCCAGTATTTATGATACATTAGTTCGCTTAGCCCAAGATTGGGTGATGCGCTACCAACTGGTTCATGGTCAAGGAAACTTCGGTTCGATTGCGGGGCTTCCACCCGCCGCTCACCGCTACACCGAGGCCAAACTCACTCAGATTTCTGATGATCTTCTGGCCGATCTCGACTATGAGACCGTTGATTTTATCGATAACTACGATGGGAAATATCGCGAACCCCTAGTCCTTCCTGCCAAGTTTCCCAACCTTCTTGTGAACGGTTCGGATGGCATTGCCGTGGGGATGGCCACCGATATTCCCCCGCACAACTTAGGCGAAATCTGCGAAGGACTCATTGCCCTGCTCGATAATCCCAATATCTCCTTGGGGGAATTGCTCAAAATCATTCCGGGACCCGATTTCCCCACAGGGAACGAAATTCGCGGGCGCAGTGGCGTGATCGAAGGATATCGGACTGGTCGCGGGCGGGTCACCATCCGAGCACGCTGTGAAGTCGTCGAAGAAAAGAAAGGCTCGGCCGGTCAAATCATCATTCGTGAAGTGCCCTATCAAGTGACCCGAAATGGCTTAATGGAACAACTCGGTGAGGTGGTCAAAAATTCCGAGACACTCGTCAAGGCCATTAGCGAAGTCCGAGACGAATCGGCTCCCCGATTGGGAGAACCCGTTCGGATTGTGGTTTATCTGAAAAAAGGGGTCGATCCTCACCTGATTCTCAACCAGTTATACGCCGCTACGAAACTTCAGAAGACGGTTAGCATTATCATGCTGGCCCTTGTCGATGGCAGACCTCGCTTGCTCTCTCTGAAAGAGATGATGCAAGAGTTTCTGAAGCATCGTTCGCAAGTGATTCGGCGGCGGACCGAATGCAAATTACGGGAATGCAAAAAACGAGCGCACACCCTCGAAGGGCAACTCATTGCAATTTCTGCAATCGATGAGGTCATTCGCATTTGTCGAGCTTCTCCCAATCGAGAGGATGCCAAAAAGGAACTTCAAGAAATGAAGGTCACTGCCCATATGCTCAAAATAGCGATTGGTGAGTTGGCCTTCGCAGCCCTGCAGAAAGAACTCGGCGCGCTCGATGTTTACCAGATGACGGAAAAACAAGCCGATGCGGTGGTTCGACTGCAATTAGGGCAATTGGCATCTCTAGAACGAGACGAGATTTTCAAAGAATACTCGGCGATTCGTGCGGAAATCACCGAATACGAGACCTTACTTTCCGACGAAGGGAATATCTCTGCGGTCATCAAAGCCGATTTGGAAAGTCTGAAAGCTCGTTACGCCGATCCTCGTAGAACCATCATCAACGATGAAGAAGGAGAAATCAATCTTGAATCGCTGATTGAGGACGAAGAGGTTATTGTGTCCCTCAGTCATGCCGGCTATGTAAAACGAATGCCCAAGGATACCTTCCGCGCCCAAGCCCGAGGTGGCAAGGGGGTCAAAGGCGGCGCCCGTGACGAAGATTTCATTGAACATTTCTTCCTCGCCAAAACGCATGACTACTTGCTCTGTTTCACCAATTTAGGTCAGTGTTACTGGCTGAAATGTTACGAACTTCCTCCGGCGGATCGCACCAGTCCCGGCCGAGCAATCGCCAACGTCCTCACCCTTCGAGAGGGAGAAAAAATTGCCGGCATCATCCCCGTTCGAGACTTTCCCAATAACGAATACCTCCTCTTTTGCACGAAAAACGGCACGGTGAAGAAAACCGCTCTCGAAGCCTATGGGAATCTTCGTCGTGGCGGAATCATTGGCTTAAACCTTGAAGAGGGTGATTCGCTGATTGGTGTGGTACGGGTCAAAGCTGGCGATGAACTTCTTCTCTCGACCAAATCGGGTATGGCCATCCGGTTCAGTGAATCCGATGTTCGCGCCATGGGACGAAACACAACCGGTGTGAAAGGCATTACACTCAGCGAAGGGGATGAAGTCGTCAGCCTCGTGGTTGCCGATCCCGAAGGTTTCCTCTTGACCATTTGCGAAAACGGGTACGGCAAACGAACCCCGTTTGGACCCAATGCTTCTGGTGATGAGGCAAACGAAGCCGAAGAAGCTACGGAATCCTCTGAAGAACCTGAAGTTGTCGAGAACGATCCTTCCACCATGCGATACCGTCTACAACGTCGCGGAGGAAAGGGCGTTCGTGATATTAAGACCGATGGGCGAAACGGCCTTGTCGTGGCCGCGAAAGCCATCCGTGAAAACCACGATGTGATTATCGTGACGGTTGGAGGTCAGGTGACTCGATTTGCTGCCAGCGAAATCCGACTCGTAGGACGAAACACAAAAGGGGTTCGGGTGGTCAGTCTAGGTGAAGATGATAAGGTCGGTTCTGTTGCGATCGCTCCCCGTGAGGAATCAACCCACAACAACGATGCTGACTCATCGAATGGAGCTGCCAATTCCAGCGATTCCACCAAAGGCTAATCAACGTTCAGGATTCGCCCGACCTCTTTCCCAAAATCTTTCCTAGAACCCCCAAATTACCTGAAAGCCAACCAATTCCAAAGATTCCCTCAACATCCCATTTTAGCATAGTAGCGTAATAAGGATTGTTTCACCAATCTATATCGAAGGTCGAAGGTCTGATTCCACTAGTGAGACTGAAACTCATTCCCATAGATTGGCCAAATTTGTTTCTCAACTCGAATGGAACCGATGAAAGAGCCTTGTGAGCTTCTGGAAGGCTCCTGATAGAATCGGGCCTATTCATTTCGTCGCTCGAATGGAACCTGACGGAGTGCATGAAGGGCAGCCTCGTGAAGATATCCATTGGAGGCAATAAGCCCTTCACTTTGATCGAAATTTTGTTGCAGATACTGAATTTCATTTCCCGAAATGGTTGTGACACGCCCGCCAGCTTCTGTAACAAGGATGTGACCTGCCATAATGTCCCAATCGTGAAACAAGCTGAAAT
>CAZFDX010000353.1:0-1612 GCA_964518325.1 uncultured Alcaligenaceae bacterium
TCAGATGTGCATAAGCGACAGTGCCCGAATAGCTCGAACAGATACAAAACCTCACTGTGAACAAGCCAACGCAATGGGCCAGCATCGACCCGTTGAACGTGACCGCGTTGGTGAGAAACGGGGCCTTCGTAATCTAAATACAGCAAGCGATGTCGAGGAAGCGAAACGGCCGCCATAGGAAAATGCCCCACATCGGGTGGTAATCGCCATGTCAACAGCGAATCACCCGATTGTAAAAGAAAATCGAGATGCAGATAAGGCCAATCGTGTTCGAGCAGGGCAAAGCGAACGGGGGACAGCATACTTCGTTGTGTGGTGAGGTGGTTCGGGCGATCCGAAGAAGTAAAGAGGTCGGCCTTATTTGGCTAAGCCAAAATCGACGGGTAACCGCCGCCAAGAACTGTGGATGTGATTGTTGGGGTTTCCGGAACCATCTGCCTGAACATTCAGGAATTCAACCACAAAGGTAGGGCCATGAACGCGGTAAGTCCAAGGCCGGCCGGGTTCCGGCGAACCGCTGTAAGCAAAGTGAATTTTGTTGTAGTCGCCTTCTTTGACTCGTCGGAGTTCGGCTTCTGCCACGTCGTTGGGCATCCGTTTGGCGTAGGCCGTCACCAGTTTTAAGAGAAGTTCCTTCGATTCGTTCGACATCTGCTCATAGGGAACCCCTACGGGGGCATTCACGTTGGCCCGTTCGGTTTTTTCACCGACTTCGGCGAAATGTTTCTCTTGTAGGGCGATTTTGTTGATTTCTGGTTTGAAGCTCTTAATCAGATCGCGGGCAATATCTTCGATCTCTGGAAGAGTGCGTAACCCTTTGCGGTCCCCGTCGAGGACCTTGGCGGGATTCGCCCCAAAGAAAAAGGGTGTCGGAGAATCGATCACCCCATTTTTGATGGTGTAGCTAATGGCCATGTGGTGCCCTTCGATGCGCCAGCCCCACGAGCCGGTTTTGTCCGGTTTGCCAAAAATGCTGACGAAGTACCATTCCGGATTACGGACGTTCACCCCTTTCTTTTCGGTGTCGCGCAGGATGGCTTCTAAGCTCATGATGGTGCTGGCTTGTTCGTAACCCGTTTGGCTAGTTCCGGTTTTCAACAAGCTCAGGAATTTGGCTTTTTGTTTGTTGTCGAGTTCCTCTAAACGCAGACCTTTCCGAGTCGGTTTTTTGTCTTTATCTTGTTGTGGGGTGAAGAACCATTGGGTCCGATGAGGATCGTCAAAAGCAAAGGTCACCCGTGCTTTTTGTTCCGCAGTCAAAGAGTTCAAAAAATCGTTGGCGGCTTCGCTCATTCTTGTGGCGGTGGGGGTCGTATCTTGGCCGACAATTGCCAAGACAATCAACCCACATAAGGCAAAACCACCTAGAGCCAGTCGAGATAGGTTCATGATAAGACTCCCAAGGCAAGATACCCGATAGTGTACAGAACGGTTAAGCCATTGGTGATAGTGAAAAAAAACAAGATTTGAACGAACAGAAGCTCAGGGAGTAAAAAAGAATCCATTCTTCTGAGGATTAGTATCAACTGCCTGCAAATTTTAATTCCGTCTTTGGTCAGTCGTTGCCTGTATGGGAATCGCAAACCCCAAAAGGTATACTAAATATATAGGT
>CAZFDX010000354.1:0-10080 GCA_964518325.1 uncultured Alcaligenaceae bacterium
TCGGCCACATCGGCATCGGCCTCACGCCAAGGTTTGGCCGATTCATGGATAATCCATGCAGAAAGCTCAAAGCGTCGCTCCCGCATGATTTGGGCAGCCCGCCGCAGAACTTCGGCCCGTTCTTTCACGGGAGTATCTCGCCATTTGGGGAAGGCCTCTTTCGCTGCTTGAATGGCCTGCTCGGCCTGCACCGCCGTGGCACAGGCCACACGACCTACCACTTTTTGTGAATGCGACGGGCAACGCGATTCGATCCATTGGACCGTTTCAATTTTTTTATGATTGATAATCAACGGATACGATCGACCCAATTGATTTTGAACCTGTTCGAGAGCAGAACTCAGAGCCTGTCGGTTTTCTTCCTTAGAAAAATCCGACAAGGGTTCATTTCGGAAACCCGTTGGCTTCTCAACAACGGGATGATGGCCATTGCTGAGAACAGCCGCTCGAGATTCAGGAGCCATAAGAAGACGATCCTCGGGAAGATTATCACGGAAACCAGCACGCAAGAAAGATTCGTTGGAAGTATTTTCAAGGAGTCGGCGTACCAAATACGCCATTCCTGGAAGCAATTGCCCATAGGGGGTGTAAATCCGTACCCGCCGATCGAGCGAAATCATTACATCCTTAAATTCATCCCCCATGCCATAAAGCATTTGGAACTCGTAGGCAGAAGGGGGAATCTTCAGGCTATCGGCAATGGCCAAGACGTTAGAGACACTGCGCACATTGTGGGAACCAAAAGCGGGGCGTAGCCATTGGTAGTTTCGCATCAAAAACCAACTACATCGTTCAAAGCAGGCATCGGACTGCCACTTATTTTGCCAAACGGGTACGGGCCAATCGTTTTGGGCAGCGATCACCGTTTCGTAATCCCAATAGGCCCCTTTGACCAAGCGAAGCCAAACGGGGCATTGGCGTTGCTCTCGTGCCCAAACGAGGAGTTTTACCAATTCCTGTTCTGTATCTTTGAGATAGGCTTGAATGGCAATCCCCACATGGGGCCAATCTCGAAATTCGGGTTCTTCCAGAACGGTGCGAAAAATATGCAGGGTCGTATCTTTGAACGAGTATTGCTCCATGTCGAAATTCACAAAGGCCGAATTCGCCTTCGCGGCTCGGAGAATGGGCCGTAAACGACTGAGGACCACTCGGGTAGTCCCCTCGGGATCGATCGGATCAAATTGGCTAAACAAAGCCGAGAGTTTGACCGAGACGTTCACCCGAGGCATGGGACCATGAATATCGCGATCAATCAGCGGAATTTCAGGCCAATGGTTGACGTCTTGGGTCAGCCCCGAGGTCAATTCCAGATATTGATCCCGAACGGCATCGGCCTCGGCTTCGGTAATGGTGGCCTCACCGAGTAGGTCTACGGTAAAGGCCAGCTTTTGCTTGCGCAAGCGGGCCACGGCTTGAATCGCTTCTTGAACGGTCGAACCCGCAATAAACCGGCGTGCTAAATGCTCGGCATTGAAACGGGCCGCCTTAGCGAGTAACCGTCCGCCTAACCCCCCTGCAGGGAGAAATCGCAAGCCCCATTTCAAAAACGGAGGCAAAGCGCTATCGTCTCCTCCCAAATACTCTTGTAAATGTCCCGCAATGGCAGCGGGGTCGTGAAGCCTTGGCAGTGCCTCCACGAAGCGAAATAATTGCACTTTCAGGGCGGGATCGCCCATCGTCCAATTCATTAACAGATCATCCACCCACGCGGGGGTAAAGGCCGTCGGGCCGGAACGCCGTGCACGAGCGAAAATCTCGCGACCGTAAGTAAGCGTTCTCTGTTCGTGTTCCGTATTGCTCATATTGGGGTCACTGCAAATCTTTATTGGCACAAGGGATATTGCTGCTCGTTATGGGTTCCGCTTCGACTTTTTTCTAATTCCTGAATCTTCGCATCTCCCCAATCCCTGAAGAGATAGGTATTTTAGTAAAAACCGTCTGCTGTGGACGAGAAGGATTCAGGATTGGGCATGACAACCATTAGTAAAATCGGCTCGTTTCAAATCCTTGGTACCCTCGGGCAAGGAGCTCACAGTTCTATTTTACACATCCGCCGTGCCGAGGATTCTCGTGAGTATGCTCTGAAGATGGTCCCCATCGAAAAAAAGGAGGATTTAAAGTACCTAGAGCAAGCACGCCATGAATTCCGTGTGGGACAAATGTTCAACCATCCCAATTTAATTCGGGTCTATTGCTTGGAAGAAAAGAAAAACCTCCTCTTTCAGGTCAAAAAAGCCCATCTTCTCATCGAGTACATCAACGGCAAGCCACTCGATCAAACCCTTTTACCTCTGAAAGATTTGATCGTCGTGTTCGCACGGGTCGCCGCAGGGTTGATGCACATGCACCGCAAGAACGTCTTTCACGCAGATCTAAAACCGAATAACATCATGATCGGTAAACGCGGTGAGGTCAAAATTATTGATTTCGGCTTGGCCCACATCGCGAATGAACCGAAAGATCGTGTCCAAGGCACCCCTGAATACATGGCACCGGAAACGGGTCGGCATAAAATCGTTAACGAACGTTCCGATATGTATAACTTTGGTGCCACAATGTACCGGATGGTGACCCAAAAACTTCCCCCAGCTGCCTTCGATCCAACCGGTCAGGTCAAAATCACCTCGAAAATGTGGCAGAAGGAATATATTCCCGTCTCGGAGTTAAACAAAGGGGTTTCTCCCGAGTTAAGCGAATTAATCGAAAAGTGTTTGAGTTTCGACGCGGAGAATCGTCCGGAACGAATGGGTGAGATTGTTATGAAACTCAAATCGATTTGCGAAAATCTCGATATTCCTGTGGATGATATTGAATAATCCCCTTGAGGGGTAAACATATTTCTTCCGATGCTCCCTCTTTGAACCATCTGATCCACAGACCAACAAAGATGAGTTACTCCACAAGGTTTCTGCTCAAGCTCGGGGGACCTCTCTTGGCTATGACGCCACAAGCTCATTCCTCCCAACAAGCTCACACTACTCAACAAGCTATCCCGTGCCTTCAAAATTCCGATTTTCTGACCTTCGCGCCAGTTTCTTACATGGGTAAACTTTTTACTGGAAAAGGGTTTGAATCACGCTTTCACTGTTGGTTCAAATCAACCACGAGGGATAAAATACCCATAGAGTTTGAGTGTATCAGGAAACCCTCTCAAACTCTCCGTTCGGTCTTGACTGAATCGTTCATCCTTTCGTCCTAATTGTCACCGACAATGGAGAAACACATGACTACGCTTTTCTCGGAACTCATTGACTTCTTTGAAGAAGAAAAGTGGAAATACGAAATTCTCGAAGGGGAAACCATCGTTCGTTTTCACTACAAGGGGACGGCAGGACGACTCCTCTGTTACGGAGAGGTGGACGAGAATAAACAATGGGTACTTTTCTATTCGTACCTCCCTGTGAATGTGCCTATGGATAAATTAGGCGTGGCCGCCGAGTTTGTTTGCCGTGCCAACCAAGGGATGCGGATCGGGAATTTTGAACTCGATTTTGAAGATGGGGAAGTGCGATACAAAACGAGTATCGATGTGGAAGGGGGAGAACTCGCCCCGAAAATGATCGATAATTTGTTGCGGGCGAACCTCTCGACCATGAATCGATATTTCCCCGGTCTTATGAAGCTCATCTTTGCAAACATGAGCGCCAAGGAAGCCATTGAAAGCGTTGAGGGAAATCGCCTCCCTAGCCCGAATATGTTTCAATCCAGCTCGCAAGATCAGGATGAACAGAACGACGATGATGATTTGGATGATGACGATCTCGACCTCGATTCCGATCTCGATGGCATCAATGATTTTGATGAAGATGAAGAGTTAATTGATAAAATAGATTTAACCAGTGATGACGCTGAGGAGGGCAATGATCCCCCCCCCGAGTCCGAGAATGAAGCAAAGCCGTAATCCGAAACGAATATGCTGATTAATTGTGTGCGATGGATCGTGTCTTTGGTTTCTCTCCTTGCCGCTTTTTGTTCCATCGCTTTGAATATCGCATTAGCTCAACTTCCCCAAGGCTTAGGTGACCTGTGGCCGATGACCCTTCCCCTAATCCTAACGCCTCATTTGCTCACTTGGTGGGTTTTGGTACGTCCGGAATCCTCCCCGACCCTGATGGGCATTTCCATGATTACCTCGGTTCCTTTCGGACTGATCCTCATCGGACTGACCCTGCTCGTGTTACCCCTGAACCTGAATCAACCAGATGCGGGAAAAAGTGCCTTTATCCTGCTGCTGTTTGGGACGGCAGTCGCGTGGGTGATTGCGGTGCTTTTAGGGTTGTACTTCGCGATGGATCGGTGGATGTTCAAGGATGCCGGTCAATTCGACCTGAAAAATTAGACCTCGGGGGGGTCTTTCCAATTATCCAGCAGGCGTTTGACCATAGCGACATCGGCCAGTTCGATTCCCTCTTTTCGGGACAATCTCCGTTCTAAGCTCTCTAGCAAATCGATCCACAATTGTTTTTCCGGCTCGGCGATTGCCTCCCAAATTCCCCTGCGCGTAGCTCGTTGTGCAAAGGTCCATTTGCCGGCAAAACGTTCCGCTCGGATGAAACGGCGTTCGCCTGTGTTGGGATCGTAATCGGTCCACTGTAAGTGCATGAAGATATTATTACAGATTCCACCAAAATTGTGTGCCGACTTGCCGGTTTCAACGTTCGGCAGGCAACCCTAAAAGGTCGATCCACCGGAGAATTTTTTCTAACACATAAAGGGGTTCTTCCGACTCGTTGGGTAAAGGCCACAAAATTCGCTCGCTCGCAACAAGCTGATAGGCAGCCCCGCGACTTTGAGGGGCGCTCCATAAGGCAATGAACCGACCTACGATCCGTGCGAGCTGATGCAGTTTCTGAAACTGGGACCAGTGCGGATTCTGATCAACCCGATTCACCAACCATTCGATCAAACAGCGTGCTTCAGAATCGCCCAGTCCCCTTGTTAAGGATGCATCATCCAGAACGGTACGAAGCATTGGTGGTATTCGCATCGATCCTTTATCCCCTCTCACCCCGATCCACGTCGCCCCCGCGATGTGGAAGGCCCGCCTATAACCAGAACTCTCATCCATTGCAAGACGAAAGACCAAAGACATGCTGAGGAACCGAGCGACGAGAAACCGAGAATCCCCGCGCCTTCCCCTTGTGCATCGATTTCCCGATTCAGAATGCCCGATTCAAAATGCCCGATTCAAAATGTATACCCTAAATGCCATGTTCAGAATGTATACCCTAAATGCCATGTTCAGAATAAAGGCTAACCCGAAGGGCCAAGCTCTGGTTGCCAGCGATGCGAAAAAAAAGCATCCCCAAGAGGAAGGGGATGCTTTTCAAGGTATGTTGAACAAATGGAGGTTCGGTCAGGAGATTTTTTGAAGCTCTCCCACAGTTCCAACGATGGTTTCGTTGCTGGGGTCATTCAGCGATCGTTCGCTTTCGGGGAGAATTTGTTTATCTCGGCTCTTGGCCAAAAGGGCACGCCCTTCGACTAAGGTGACGATTTGACCATCTTGCACAATTTTGCCATGTTGGTTGATGATGGTCCGATCCCAAACGATTTCGGCACGACGACCGCGACCGCGAGGAGTAATGGAGTGGACCCGTGTTTTCAGGTGCAAGGTATCACCAATGAACACGGGTTCTCTCATGTTCCATTCCTTGACCTGATAGAAGGCAATGGTCCGCATCGGTGGGCAAGAAACACCCAAGCCGGAGGCAATCGAGAACACCAACAGACCATGTGCAATGGGCCGCCGAAATGGCGTCGTCTTAGCGAATTCGTGATCCATGTGAATCGCATTAAAGTCACCGCTGACCCCTGCGAAGTTCACGACATCGGTTTCGGTGACGGTTCGCCCGCCCGATAACCATTCCTGACCTACGACAATATCATCGTAGAATAGGTGGATTGAGGAGAAAGACATTGTAAAACACTCATTATCGAAGTTAAAAACGGTTTCAGATAAAGGCATCTGAAACCGGTAGGGTCAGTTCAGATTCGTCACTTGGGTAAGGAGTTGGGAAAAAGCGGACTTGGTTTCCTTTCGGACGAATCGGGGTCAATCCCGACGTAAACCGCCTCTGCTTCCGTGACAGGAATATCCGCTTGATCGCGTTCTGCAATCACCGCGATCTTAATGGTAATGGAAGTTCGACCAATGCGTTCGACAGTGGTCACAAAGCGAACCACGTCACCCACATGAACCGGTTGCTTAAATTCCACACGGTTCATGGCAACGGTTACGAACTTGACGCGGACATCCCCTCCGCCTCTGGCTACCGCCCGATGGGCCGCGATGGCACCCGCCGAGTCGATATGGCTGAGGATCACTCCTCCAAAAATCGTTCCATGTGGATTCGTATCTCGTGGCATCATGACAACCTGAATAGCGGTGTATGGTTCACTCACGAGGGTCTCTCCACATACTGGTTTAGAATACTTTAGCCATCTCCCATAGATATTTAAAGTGATGGACCCCGAATCGACTCAAAAAAATCAAAATCGTTGCTCTGAGTCTTTTCACTAGCTTGTATAAATGGATTATTCATCCTTGTCCTCTTTATACAAATGGATTATTCGTCCTTATCCTTCTATTTTAACGGGAATGTATTATGCCCCCTCATCGCGGTCGCCGACTAGCCCTTTCCCCACAACGCCGGTGGATTGTTGATTTACTTCATGCTAGTCGGGATATTCCTTTGGTCACCGTCGAGCGAGAGATCGATCTCACCTCGTTAACAACATTAAGAACGAAACTTCCGCAGCGGCTGGGGTGGGTCGCGATTTTCTGTAAGGCCTACGCTTTGGTGGCTCTCCGAATACCAGAACTTCGGCGGACCTACCTCAAATTCCCTTGGCCTTACTTATATGAACATCCGTCCAGTGTTGCCACCATTACTGTCGAACGGGAATACTTGGGTGAACAGGCAGTCTTTCTGACCCCGATCAAAAATCCTGAAACCATGAAGTTACTCGATATTGAAAATCGAATTCAGGAACGCAAAACCGGTGAAATCTCCCAATTTGGGGAATATCGTCGCTTAATTCGCAACAGCCGTTGGCCTCGGTTGGTGCGAAGAATTTTGTGGTGGGGGTTATTAAATCTCAGTGGTCCTGCCCGTGCC
This sequence comes from uncultured Alcaligenaceae bacterium, assembly GCA_964518325.1. Lineage (GTDB taxonomy): Bacteria > Planctomycetota > Planctomycetia > Gemmatales > Gemmataceae > SKW135. The sequence continues at coordinate 7,125 of CAZFDX010000354.1, forward strand.
CGATATGTGGGAACCTTTGGGCTAACCGTGATTGCTTCTCTGGGGTCCTCCCCGATAGGAATCATCGCACCGATGACCACTTTGATGACTTATTCCCCGATCGACGATCAGGGTAAAATTCGAGTCCGATTGAGCTTTGACCATCGCGTAATGGATGGGGCTGTCATCGCTCGGGCTTTAAATCAGTTAGAACAGGTTTTAGTCGGTCCCATTCGCGATGAGATGATCCAGCTTTCCGAATCGGTTGGCTAGCGATTGGTTTCAATCGAAATGTATTCTCCGGACTCTCAGGTTTTTATCCAAGTATTATCCCTCGGGTTCTCCCCTCGCCATGTGCCGTTGAAGAGGGTGTAGCGGCTATCCCCTACCCCCTCGTGAAGGAGAAGAAAATTTGGATCATTCACAGCAGTCGAATCATTCACGGTGGAAGGAATCGAAAGCGCGACGAGATCGGCAGCCTTACCGATTTCAATCGATCCGCAAACGTGATCCCAACCCAATGCTTTGGCCCCATTCAGAGTTCCCATTTGAAGAATCGTTTGCGGGTCGATCTCGGGATAGTTCCGCGCCAGCCATTGCATTTCAGCGAACAAATCGAGGTCAGGATTAGAAGCTCGCGAATCGGTCCCCAAGGCAATGTTCCACCCCTGATCGATATATTCTTTCAATGGGTAACGATGATGCCGAAATAAAGCATGGGTCCTTGGGCAATAAACGATCGACATCCCACTTGAAGTAGGGGGGGGGGCTTGCAGATAATTTCCATGAGCGAGCAACACACGGGGGGCTTTTTCCAAAATGCGAAGAACCTCTTCTAGAGAATGGCAAAGACCTTCCGGAAACCAAACATTCAGGGTTTGAAGAAACTCGACAAACTCCCCCCGATGTGATTGAAGTAAGGTTTGTTCGTCCAAAGATTCTGCCAAATGAATCGTCAAAGGTAAGCCCGTGGAGGCAGAACGCATCAATAAATCTCGATGCGTGCTATAAGGGGCATGCGGGCTAATTCCCCGTTGGGTCATACCGGTTGTCCCTAGCTGAGACCATTCCGAACAACGCTGCCAAGTTTCGTCGAGCCGTTGGGGGTTCAACCCTAAAATTTCGTAGCACACCAGTGAGCGAATCGGAGCCTGACATAACAAATCGTAACTCCCTCCCCCAACGGAAACATCACATAACCCAGTTACCCCAAATCGCAACGATTCCTCCAAACCCAGCTGGATCGCCCGTTGCGCCTGCGGAAGCGTTGTTTGCCGACGATGAGCAATCACCTGCAGCAACCATTGCGGAAGCGATGCGGGTGTCTGTTCCGTAGAGGGGATGATCTGGGCCGAATCGGAAAGGTCCAAATGAGTATGGGCATTCACAAGACCGGGTATGAGGGCAAAGTTATCGAGTCGAACGTCGGCTTGGTCGGGAGTATCCGAGAGAGCAATAATTTTGCCCTGTTCAATAGTCACACACCCCCAAGCAAGCGGTGGTGAACTAACGGGGTAGATCCAACGGGCCGCAATCCGAAATGGCATGGTGTTATTGTTTTTTCGGTTCGGGGTCGGTTTTGGGAGGTGCCGGTGGAGGATCGAAAAAGACGCGCAGATTCTCCGGAGAAACCGTGATCGCTTTATTCACGGGGGGTATCCCTGTCCCGCTGATTTCAATGGTGTAAGATGCAGGGGCAACGACGAACCGAGCAACTCCTTGAAGGGGGGCTTGGCGAACAACTTGACCTTCCGCATTTTTGAGTTTCACGATTGCGCCAAAGCCCTGAGTTCGTCCGGGAGGAATGATGGTTAACCCAAGCCCCTTACCAGCAAGCTCCTTGTGACCAAATAAAATCGAGGTATCCTGATTTTCGTTGACCATGACCACATCGAGTTTACCATCCCCGTTCAGGTCACCGGTCGCTAACGCCGAGGTGTTATAGATGCGATCGTGAATACCCAGTTCCGCCGATGTATCGGAGAAGGTTCCGTCACCATTATTCTTCAGGTAGCGGTTTCCTGCTCGATAACGGCCGATGAAAACCCCTAGCTTATTGTGGTTATCGAAATCACCAAACGCAACCGAAGTCACAATGCCACTCACCTTGGCAAGATCGCCACTTTTGGCAGTGACATCCTCGAATTTACCACCGAGATTCTTAAAGAGCTTGACCGAGTTCCCCTGCGGGATCAAAAGATCGATCTTGCCATCACCATCGAAATCACCGAGGACGGGTAAACCTTTGGAAGGATCGAGGTTCAAACCACTCTCAGGGATTTTTTCCCATTTTGTGCCGGTATTTTTGAACAAAACCCCCGTTCCTACCCCCAACAGTAAATCGGTTTTGCCATCCCCATCCGCATCGAAAAGTTCCATCCAATGAGCTTGCCCTTCTTCATGAATCCCCCAAGCGGTGGTCATATCTTTGAACCAACCGGTTGCATTGACTTTAGCTTCCCCTGCTTTGAAGTAGAAAGCCCAGTCCCCCCCCCCTTGAGTGATTTTCAGTAATAGGATATTTTTTCCTTTCGGAAGATTTAACACCAATTGATGTTGATCGGGGGTACAAGCCCGTTGAACATTTTCTGCCAGAATTTTTTCCCCATTGAGGTACACCAACAAACCATCGTCACTTCCCATAGAAACAGGGAGTTCAACAGCTTCCGCACACTGGATTTCCCGTGCCAAATACACACAAGCATCCGTATTGAGTTCCGGTTTATTGAAGATCGCTAGGTTGTTGACCTGACCATCTTTGAAGTTGCCTTTTTTCCAACCGACGGCCCCCCCCTTTCCGTTATAAGTTTTCGTGAAATCGACTTGTTTCTCAGGGATAAACGACTTGTCAAAATCATTCGGAAAAGGTCCGCAGAACATCCAATCGCCCAAGGTGGGTGCAACAATTTTCGTGGCCGCATCGGTGGGACGTTCATTCTTATAAATCTTGATGCCACTGAATTGGGTGGCACAGACA
>CAZFDX010000355.1:0-1737 GCA_964518325.1 uncultured Alcaligenaceae bacterium
GTCATACACAGGATTGTCAAAACCTATGGAAAAAGTAAGCAAATTTTTTTGATGTTTTGCGGCTAATGCGGTAACTACCGAAGAATCTATACCACCGCTTAAAAAAACGCCCAAAGGTACATCAGCAATAAGCCGCTTTTGTACAGCATCTTCTAATAATTGTGCAAATTGTTTTTGTTGTTGTGCATAATCTTGTTCCGATACGTGTATATGCGAATAATCAGGTTTGGGAATAGTATAATAAGGATATTGTTCAAGCTGTGGTATATTAGCTTGTAGAACAGCATAATGCCCTGCCTTAAATTTAGAACAGTTTTTAAGTATGCTTGTATTAGGTGGAAAATAATTGAGTTGAAAATATGCCCAAAGATGTTTTTTGTTAATTTCTTTTGGAATATCTAATGCCAAAAGGGCTTTAAGTTCAGAAGCAAAAAGAATTTTATCTGCATCTTGATATATCCAAAGTGGTTTTACGCCAAATCTGTCCCGCGCAAGAATAAGTGTTTTAGGTTGGGTATCATAAAAAGCAAAAGCAAAAAAACCATTTAGCTTAGGAATAGCTTTTTCTTTATGCAGAATAAGTAAATTAAGCAGAACTTCTGTATCTGAATGGGTTTGAAAAGCAATTCCTTGTTGGGCAAGTTCTTGTTTAAGTTCCTGAAAATTAAATATTTCACCATTAAATACGATAACATAGCGTTTGTCTGCACTCCAAAAGGGCTGATGTGCTTTTTCAGATGTATCTATAATGGATAACCTCGTTTGACCTAAAACCGCAGGATAACTATAAAACAAACCTTGCGCATCAGGACCTCTCAAACGAAGACTATACAGGGCATCATAAAATTTTTCCTCTGGTATAGTGTTTTGACTTAAAAAATACGCTCCTATTATGCCACACATATTTTATTCAATATCAATTTTACAAACTCTATTCTGATGCCTTCCGCCCTCAAAATACGCACTCATGTAGCTTTCAAGAATATTTTTGGCTTCCTCAAAAGAAATAAACCTTGCGGGCAGACATAATATATTTTCGTCATTATGCTGTTTGGCTAATTGTGCAATTTCAGGTTTCCATGCCAAAGCGGCACGAATGCCTTTGTGCTTGTTTGCGGTCATACAAACGCCATTTCCACTACCACAAATAAGAATACCAAAATCAAAGTTGGACAGCTGTTGGCATAAAGGGTGTACTACATCAGGATAATCCATAGATTGCGTAGAATGTGTGCCAAGGTCAGTAAAAGTGATAGTATTTGCAAAAAACGCTTTGAGTTGTTCTTTGAGTTCAACTCCTGCATGGTCTGAAGCAATAATTACTTTTTTCATAGTGCAAAGTTCGCATTTTTTAATAACTGTAAAAGGTTTATTGTGTTTTTTTGATAATTTATGGGTAAGTATTGTATTTTTGCAGGTATGGAAAAAAAATACTTTGCCCACGAATCGGCTTACATAGATGAGGGCTGTGTGATTGGAGAAGGCACAAAAATATGGCACTTTTCGCATATTATGTCCAACTGTATTATAGGTAAAAACTGTAATATTGGTCAGAATGTAGTAGTCTCACCTGAGGTGATATTGGGAAACAATGTAAAAGTTCAGAATAATGTTTCTATGTACACAGGAGTTATTTGCGAAGATGATGTTTTTTTAGGTCCTTCTATGGTATTTACAAATGTTATCAATCCGCGTTCTGCTGTAAACCGAAAAAGCGAGTACAAAAAAACTTTGGTC
>CAZFDX010000356.1:0-5634 GCA_964518325.1 uncultured Alcaligenaceae bacterium
TACGAATTCCTCAGACGGGTTCGTGCGAATCGGGCCTTCGATAAAATGCGGATCATCATGGTCACAACAGAAACAGAAATTTCTCAAGTGACTCGTGCCCTTGAAGCGGGTGCCGATGAGTACGTTATGAAGCCTTTTACCCGTGAGATTATTCGAGATAAATTACAGTTACTTGGTGTTATTTAATTTATTACTAGTTGAATATACTATCAAACTTCGGTTTCAAACTATGAGATAATTCCAATGAGCAAGATTCGTGTATTAGTTGTTGATGATGCTGTGGTTGTACGCAAAATGGTGAGTGATGTGATTTCCTCCGATCCTTCATTAGAAGTTGCTGGAACTGCAGCGAATGGAAAAATTGCATTAGCAAAAATTCCACAAATTAATCCCGATCTTGTCACATTGGATGTTGAAATGCCCGAGATGAATGGGCTTGAAACCGTATCGGCCATTCGCAAAATCTATCCCAAGCTACCTATCATCATGTTCAGCACACTCACTCAGCGTGGTGCAGAAACCACTATTGAAGCGTTAGCTAGGGGGGCAAACGATTACGTTACCAAACCTGCTAATGTTGGTAGTGTGACCGAAGCGATTCAATCTCTACGCGAGCAGTTACTCCCTAAAATTAAGGTGTGGTGTCAGAATGTTCTTTCACCTACATCTTCCACAGTAAAAACTCAATCGCAGCCGATTAAATCATCTTTTGTGAAATCGAACTCGAGTGTTTCGAGCAAAGTCCAAATCGTTGCGATTGGTGTTTCGACCGGAGGCCCCAACGCCTTAGCTGTGGTCCTTCCAGAGATCCCCAAGGATTTTCCGGTTCCGATTGTGATTGTTCAACATATGCCGCCGGTCTTTACAAAACTGTTGGCGGAACGATTGAGTTCCCAATCTCAAATTGATGTTGTGGAAGCTAGCGAAGGGGATATGGTTCGTCCCGGATTCGCTTATATTGCTCCCGGTAATTATCATATGGTCCTTCGTCGCTCTGGGGGCAATGTCACGATCGGTCTGAACCAAGGACCCCCTGAAAATTCTTGTCGCCCTGCGGTTGACGTTACTTTTCGATCGGTTGTTGAGTTATACGGTTCCGGAACCTTGGGAATCATCCTCACCGGTATGGGGCAGGATGGTTTTCGAGGTTGCGAAAAAATTCGAGCAGCAAACGGGCAAATTATTACCCAAGACGAACAATCGAGCGTCGTTTGGGGAATGCCCGGATTTGTTACGCGAGCGGGTCTTGCAGATAAGGTCCTTCCATTGAATGAAATCGCCCCAGAGATCATACGTCGTTCTGGATTAAATCGATCTAGAAGCAGTTGATTATAAATTCTCTGTTTGATGAGTATTACCCCCCCCCCCTGAACCAGAACACGGAGTTTATTATGCCAATTGATCCGAAAGATTTTGAATTTATCAGTACCTTTGTGTTAAAACGTTCTGCTATCGTACTTGATAAAGAGAAGACCTACCTTGTTGAATCACGACTGCAACCGATTGCACGACAGAATGGGCTTTCATCGATTTCGGACCTAGTGAATAAACTCCGCTCGGCCCCCACCCGAGAGTTAATTCAACAGGTGGTCGAGGCCATGACCACGAATGAAACCTCGTTTTTCCGCGATGTGAATCCATTTGATGCTTTGAAACAAGTGGTTCTCCCCGATTTGCTTACCAAACGAGCAGCTGAGAAAAAAATCAATATCTGGTGCGGGGCTAGTTCCACTGGTCAAGAACCTTATACCATTGCTATGGTACTGAGTGAATTTTTTGCAACCAAACCAGATTGGAAATTTCACATTCTTTCTACCGATCTTTCTAATGAAGTTCTCGAAAAGGCTCGTTCGGGGGTATATACGCAATTAGAGGTGAACCGAGGTTTGCCTGCCAGTTATTTGGTGAAGTATTTTCAGCGTCAAGGGAATTCTTGGCATGTTAAGGATTCACTAAAAAAAGTATGTGATTTCCGACAGCTCAATTTAATTGATACTTCGTGGTGTATACCCACGGTTGATATTGTTTTTATGCGGAATGTTCTCATTTATTTTGATGTACCGACCAAAAAAACGATATTCAAAAAAATCCGACAGGTATTAAAGCCTGATGGATTTCTTTTCCTAGGTGGTGCAGAAACCACAATGAACCTCGATGATTCCTTCGAGAGGGTCCCCTTTGAACGATCATCTTGTTATAAGCTCAAGAAAAATTAGGAGTCATCATGGACATTAATCAATCTCTGGTGTTAGAAGTGGTTCAAAATATCTGGCAATCTCTTCTTAATGATGAGATTCATTTAGATGAACCTCATGAAACCACCGACCCTTATTTAACCGGATTTATTCAAATTACAGGTACATGGAACGGGGCCGTTGTTTGCATTGCGACTCATCAACTTGTTCAGCGAGTCGCTCAAATTCTTTTCGGCCTTCCTGCCGACTCTTTGACTAAAGATTTATTGCAGGATGCCCTTGCCGAGTTGACGAATATGGTTGGTGGGAATCTGAAGGCCTTACTTCCGGGACCCAGTTATCTTTGTTTGCCCGTTGTCATCGAAGGAAAAGATTATTCTGTCTCTGTGCGGGCTACGCATCCCCTTCTCGAAGTCCCCTTCTCGTATCAAGGCGATCCCTTTGTGGTTACCATTCTTTCGGCCGAACCTATTGCATCATGATTCATCTTCTGTGAATGTCTCATCTGCGTTGGGTTGGTTGAGATGCTTTCGCAAGTATATTTATCAGATTGAGATGAGAGGGGGGATTTTTCGGGCGGAGTGTTGCTCGCCCTGAATAGATTGGTATTACCCGGCTAGGATTCGAACCTAGACAAAGAGAACCAAAATCTCTTGTGCTACCGTTACACTACCGGGTAGTGATTTTCATTTTTCGCTCTCCAAACCCATTTGGATTTGAAAGGCGAGTTGTTCCAACTGTATCGTAAGGTCTACATTAACAATTTTGACCTCGTTTGGCAAGCGGAGAACTACGGGAGCAAAATTAAGTAGTCCTTTAATCCCTGCGGTCACCAAACTATCTGCAACCGATTGGGCGGCTTCGGCAGGTACCGCAAGGATGCCAATCTCGATACCTCTTTCTTTTACAAGTTTTGGTATCAAGGTCAACGGGGATATTACAAGACCTTCGATTTCTTTCCCCAGCAACTTCGGGTCAATATCAACGATCCCATCTACACGAAAGCCCCGTTCCCGAAAGCCTCGGTATCGCAGTAAGGCCCGCGACAGGTTTCCGGCCCCGACCATAAGGGCCGACCATGTTCGGTTCAACCCCATTGCTTGGCGTATTGCTTGGATTAGCTCATCCGTCCGATAGCCCACTCCCGAGCGGCCCAAATGCCCGAGCAAAAGCAGGTCTTTGCGAACTTGGGCATCTCGCAGCCCCAGCGACTCTGCTAATTGACGGCTGGCAACCGTTTGTAACCCGTCCCGATGCCAACCTTCCAAGCAACGAAGGTACAGGCTCCAACGAGCTGCCGATGCTTTCGAGGGTCGATGGTCTTCCAACATCGAATCCGGTTACACGGTCCTAAAGCTGCCCCAGTTTGGCATCATTATAACCATAATTTCTAGAGACAATTAACCCCAGAATAGTTCACACTTCTGAAATTATTCTTGAGATTTTCAGATTTTTTGAAACGTGATGAGTGAGCAGCAGTAGGAAATGCTTCCCAACGATTATTTAGAAGAAAGGGTAATGTCGTGGGTCATTTTGCCCGGTTTCACTTCTATGTAGTAATCGGTGGTTTCCGCTTTTTTGTACTTCTCGGGTATGGGTTTATAGACCATTCCCATTTGATCGGGATCGGGATACGACATTCCCGGTTGATCCGTAGGACGTTTTTGGTTGGGATCGATCTTCAAACTCTCGAAGGAAGAAGTATCGATGTAAACCTTCATTTTGCCAACAGGAGGGGCTTTCACCAAGAAGGTTCCTTTCCCCGTTAAATACCCTGTTGACATTTGTGTACCATCGGGACTGACCAAGGTAACGACCCCGGCCGTAATGGGTTGGCCGTCAATCGTGGCGGTTCCCGTCAATTCGCCGAAGCTATTGTCCGGTTTCCCACACCCCGAGGAAAGCAACATACCCAGAAGAAAAATACCGAGCCAAGATTTTCGCATTTCAGATGATCTCACCAATCGTTACCAAGAACAACACCATCGGCCGGAAGCAGAGCGGCTTGCCAAGTGGCTGCCGAAATGCTCGTGCGAACATTCCGAACGCTTCCGTCCCCCATACCTACCATGCAGCCACCAGCACTGAAGGCATGCGGCCGGCTCCAATCGCACGAGGTGGGGGTCGCTCGCATCGGGGGGGAGTTATTGATCGCACCAATCGTTGGCGCTCGTTGCAGGTTCCAGCCCCCGTGGAACAACGCACTACCGAATTCCCCTTCCCCACTCGTTCCGTAGCAAGGTCCGCCGATCAGTTTCTCGGTGAGGAAGATGGTGTTCGACGAGCCGTCCGGAATCGTGGCGACGTTGTAGGTGGTTCCCCAATCCGCAGCATCCCAAGGATTGCCGTTTGCCATCCCGAAGACGCGGAAGTTATAAGCATAGCTACTTCCCGCCCATTGCGTGGTGGCATTACCTTCCAACCAACCGTAGTTGATGTTCAGATACCGACGCGGGCTAGGATCGGCCGGCGCAATGAAGGTTTTCAGTTGCATGGTCCAAACACGGGTCGAACCAGCCCACGAGAACAACTGTAAACCGTTCCCCGCAGCGTAGGCACTTTCTTGCTCCACGAATGGCAGCAAGTGATAGAACAAGGTCACATCCCCCACAAAGGTTCGCCAAGGACCAGTGTACTTAGCAACAACCCAACCACTGGGGTTTCCACCGGGAACCCCAAGGTGCGCCCACCATTGGTTCCACGCACAGGGGAGCATTTCGCGAGAGTCGTTCGCACTGTGGATGGCAATGCCGATTTGTTTGAGGTTGTTTTGGCTCGTTGCTCGGTTGGCAGCTTCACGAACTTTTTGAACGGCAGGAAGTAACAGACCGATGAGGATGGCGATGATCGCAATCACCACCAGTAACTCGATGAGCGTAAAGCCCTTTCGAGTTTTCTTGGAGAGGGAAAACATAATGGTAACCCCTAAAATAGATAAGTAGAAACGATAAAGATTTATTAACGAATTCGGGAACTTTTTGCAAGTGGGGGTGTCAATTATTAGTAACTTCTCTAATGTAGTTAGGTTGAGATAATCGGCCCGATGGTGTAATTGGCAGCCACGCAGGATTTAGGATCCTGTGCCGCAAGGCGTGTTGGTTCGAGTCCCTCTCGGGCCAGTCTTTTCTTCTGGCAATCCTCCGATCCTCCCCGCAACCCCTCGCGTATCTGCCTCTTTTTTCAGAACTTCCGTCTCCTCGCTCGAAAGAATGCCAACGGTTGCGGTTGGTTGCGTCGTTGCGTTTTGCGTTGCCTTTTCGGGGGGGAGTGCGTTGGATTTTGCGTTGGATTTTTCTCCCCCTAAAGCCGTCTCATAATCCTCTTCGGTAACCATCCAATAATGCTGTTCCGCAATTGCTTCGGAATGCCCGCACCAAGCGGTAGCAACATGGGAAGGAAATTGCCTTGCCAGTTCTGTAGCTCGTGATGCTCGCAGTTG
>CAZFDX010000357.1:0-5216 GCA_964518325.1 uncultured Alcaligenaceae bacterium
GTCATTTCGATCTTACGCCAAGTCCCATCGTTTTTTAGGGCTTCCATCTTATGGGGTTTCAGAAGAATGCCTTTTTTCTCCCAGCGAATGCCGTTGGTCACCATCTCTTGATGGCCCCAATTCATATCTTGTGAAAGCAAAGGGTTTGGCAACGCGGCTAAAATTAAAGGTCGAAAGATCAGTCGTAATTCTTCCGCTGTGGGGGGATCAATCGGTAAATCGTCGTTGGAATCCGCTTGGGCGAACACCCTTGCGGGCGACCCACCGAGAAGCAGTCCCAAGAGAATCAGTGCAAGAAGGTATCGCATAGAATTTTATCCTGCAAATTAAAAGCATTATACCCAACCCAAACGAAAGAGTGCTAGGGGGAGAACGTCCAAAAATGCAAAACTTGAATCTTGAGAGGACGTAAACCAAAAGGTTTGGAAAAATTATTTCGAGCCGATGCAGATAGCCGCCGTAGGCTTGCCGGCGAACGGTTTTTCCAGATTGGTTGTTCCAAGGTAAAGTTTACCACCTTGAACGATGATTCCGCCGTAATTCATTCCGGGAAGGCTAGGGTCTTTGGCAAGGTCCAATTTCCACACCTCTTTGCCCGATTTGATGTCCACCGCGTGAACGACCCCTTTCAGATCGGCCACATAAGCAACCCCTTTGACCACCGCTGGGGAAGCAAAGAGCGGTGCCCCTGCATCATAAATCATTTGCCGCGATCCATCCACGAGAGCAAAACTGCGAACTTTGCCATCGGTGCAAGAGAAGATAGCCCCTTCGTCGGTGAGTGCCGCAGCCCCTAATACCCCTCCGGGTACCGATTTTTTCCATTTCTCTTTGCCATCCTTCAGGGAGAAGGCGTAAATCTCGCCTTTGGCTTCTTCGATATTTTTCGGATCATACGAGATGCTGCTGGTGGTCACAACAACGGTATCACCTTGCACGGAACAGCCTCCCCAAGGATTCAATCCTAACGGTGCCCGCCAAATCTGTTTTCCTGTTTCGGCATCGAGACAATAGACCGCCCGATCCCCAAGTTTTTCCTTATCCAGAAAAGCCGAGGTGACCAAAACTTTATCGCCTACAACAAGGACCGAAGCATCGACGTGCCATTTGTCTTTACCAACTTGCCAAACGAGTTGGGGGGTCGGTTTCAGGAGTTGATCTTCGGTCGGGGGAATAGCAAAATCGGGGTCTTTCTTTTTTTCCTCTTCGTATTTCGCTTGAAGTTCCTTCCACTTTTGCGCCTGAAGTTTTGGCACGTCGCTGAGTTTGACTGTTTGATCTCCGATCTTAAGTGAGTCCATATCTAAACAGAAAACTCCTGCCGAGCCACCGCACATGTAAACCTTTCGCCCCGAGACGGTCGGGGAACCTTCCAAGTGAACCAATGTTCCCGGAATGGAATACTGCCACAAAAGATACCCTACCTCGGCAGGGAAACAATACAAACTAGCGACATCGGTTTTGTGCATCCCCTCAACAAAGATAATGAGGTTATCGACCACGGCGGGGGAACTGACCGTTGGCAATTTCAGGGCAGGCACACTTTTTTCCCAAACGGGTTTAATCATTTTCGGATCGGTGGGCTTTTGCGGAAGGGTCAAGATTCGCGGGCGATTAAAGGCCCCTAAGGTCGAAAAGAAAATGTTGTCCCCCACCGGTACGGGTGCCGAGACAAAATGTTCTTCGGACTTGTAGAACCACAGAACCGCAGGATTAGCAGGTCCTGCGATCCCGTCGTTATTGCCCGTTCGTTGGATATTTCCTCGGTAGGTCGTCCACGTTTTTTCTTGACCACTCGCTAACGTTCCAACAATCAACAGAAGGAATATCGTTCGCATGTTGTTCGCTCCGATGAGGGAAGGTTAGTATTCTTTCTATTGGGTAACGACGGGAATTCTTCGTGGCTTTTTATGAAACAACTCACTTTAACCGTGGCGAATCTTCAAGAAACAGAAAAGTTCGGACGGGACCTAGGCCAGTATCTTCTCCCGAACACGATCATTGGGTTGAATGGCCCCCTCGGAGCTGGGAAAACCCACTTGGTGAAAGCCATTGCCGAAGGTTTGAATATCCCCAATTCGGCAAGTGTGACCAGCCCCACTTTTGGCCTGATTCATGAATATCCTGCTCGATTGATGATTTACCATTTTGATGTTTACCGACTTCCGAACGAAGAGGCTTTCGTCGATCTCGGTGCCTACGAGTATTACGAAATGGGTGGCGTCTGCCTGATTGAATGGGCCGATCGGGTCAAAAATCATCTTCCCGAAGATCGCATCGAAATTCACATCACCCCTGTTGATGAACAGCAACGAAGCCTTCAAGTGGTGGCCACCGGACCGATTTCGGAGACGATTTTGGATCGTTTCGCAGGAAAATAAATGCTTCGCAGAAGAGGGAGCGAATCCCGAGGAGTGAAATGGTTCGCAGAAGAGGGATCGTTCAATGGTTGATCGTTTCGCAGGAAGATAATCAAACGGGTCGGATCAACACATCAGGGCGTTCGTAGGACTTACCTTGAATAATCAGCCTGCGGAGAGGCCAATCGAAACCTTTGGTGAGATCATTCCAGCCGGTATCATCCAAGGCGTAAGTATCAATAACTGCCGTAGGACCAACGCGGGCTTGCCACACACAAGCCCAACCTGCATGCCAGCGATCGGTAGCTACCGTCGCAAAAGTTCCTTCCGAAGCATCTAAGCCCGTGAGTTGGAAGATCGGGGCCAAACGCCAATCGTGTTCGTAGGGGGTTCCTTTCAGGATGTTTTTGGTCACCTCTAGGGTATGGCTTATTTTCTCCCCCTGTTTAGAGACCACAAGGAAAGCCGCACTCAGTTTCAAGGCGAGATCATAGGCTTCGCGAAGAGCCTGAGGCATCGGGCCAAAATGAACCGTCCGGCTGGCGGTGGCATGAAGCCCATTCATTCGGGCCGTGGCCTGAAAAGTCCCCCAAGTGTGAAGACAACAATCGCTGGTTCCTTCCCGCCGATAACGCTGTGCTCGACCATCACTCACAATCGAAATCGTCACCGGTTCGGCCCCATGTCGATAGAGTCGATGGCCAATTTGGCCTGCAATTTCGTATTCGGTTTCCCCTTGGTGAAAGGTTCGTGCCGTTGCTTCCAGAGCGTGGCTTAAAATGCCGCCGAGTTCCCGAAGTCGATCGAACTCGAAGCCTGTGAGTTTCCGACGTTCGGCATCGAAGAAGTTACTCACATTGATGCAATCGCGAAAAATTCCATCGCAGGCGATTTTTCGACCATACACAAGCTCGCCCAATAATTGGTCGCGGCTACGGGTCCACTGCCATTCTTTCAGTTGAAAGCCCAGCCCATCGAGTTCTTTCTCAAAAAAACGTTGGGTGTCTACCGCAGAAGCCAACAAATGACGTTGATGAGTGGAAAAATATAACGCAGGGGCCTCATCGGTACCAAGTAATCCCAGAAAATTGGCCCCCGATGTGAGCCAACGGATATTTGCAGGGTTCAAGATCAGAACCCCCTCCGCTCCGGTATCTTGTAGGAGTTTCACCAAGAGATTATGTTTGGCATCGACTTCGACTCGTCGCAGCACCGAACGAGCCTCGCCCACTGTCACTGCCGTTTGTTCTTCCCGCACGGTGGCAGGGAAGATGGCTGGGTTAGCTAGCTCCACTGGGTCGGATAGGATATTCTCCTTTGAGATAACGTTGTGCCAATCGACGATATCGTTCATTGATTTCTCTCGTTCGGGCTATCTCTTGATCGGTGACCTGACGCACCACTTTACCAGGAATCCCCATCACTAACGAGCGAGGCGGAATAATGCTCCTTTCGGTGACAATGGTACCCGCTGCCACGATGGATTCGGCCCCGATCTCGCTTCTTCCTAATAATCTAGCACCTATTCCCACTAATGTATGAGCGCCGACGCGGGCACCATGAATCACGGCGGCATGGCCGACCACGACCCCTTCTTCGATCACTAGCGGGACATCAAAATCGGTATGGAGAATGCTCCCATCTTGGATATTCACGTTCGGCATGAGTGTTATCGTGGAGACATCACCACGGGCCACCACACCAAACCAAAGATTGCATCCCGCCGAGAGGGTCACCGCACCCGTCACGACGACCCCTGGTGCTAAAAAGATGCCGTCAAATGGCTCCATACCTTGCTTCCGTTTCCGTTTTGAGAATTTCTAGCGTGAAAGAGTCGAAAATGTCTTTCTAATCTCCCATTGGTATATTACCTGCTATAAAAATCTCCGATGGGTAAAATCTTCTACGAGAATTGACGTTTGTGAAGACCTATTTTCGCTGGCCCTATTTAATTATTGCGAGTTTGGCCTTATATTTTTCGACGGGACTGATACAGATTCGTCCCGAAGAGCGGGCCGTTATCTTTCGTTTCGGAAAAATCGTCGCCTATCCCAGTCCGGGCCTATGGTTGAGTTGGCCTTGGGGGATCGATCGCATCGAGAGGATTGATGTTTCCCGTTCTTACACTTTGGTTGTTGGTTATCGCTACGATGACCTTCGTGAGGAGATACCGGGCCAATTTTTGACCGGTGACCAAAATCTGGTGAATTTGCAAATTCATATCGAGTACGGGGTCGGCAGTAACGATGACGATTTACAAAATTGGTTGCGTAATCAAAATAGCCGCTCCGAGATCATCCAACGAGAAGCCGAAGCTCTTTTGGTTCAATGGGCCGGTTCAGGACAGATCGATCAAATTCTCCTGAGCGGTTCGGCCCTTGTCCCTACTTACCTGACGCAACATTTACAAGAGCGGCTCGAATCGAAATCCCTTGGGGTGAAAATTCGCCAATGTTCTGTAGTCATTTTGACCCCACCGGAAGAAGTTCGGGCTGCCTTTGAGGAAGTCAATCGGGCGGATACCAATCGTCAAACTCAAAAGAACAAAGCCCGCGAAGAGGCCACACGCAAAATCAGCGAGGCCCAGTCCGAAGCGCACCGATTACGGACCCAATCGCAAAGTTATGCCCACCAACGCGAGGTGATCGCACGGGCCGAGGGCCAAGCGTTTCTCGACAGACTCGAAAAATATCGGGGCCTGCAAAAGGATAATCCCACTTTGACCCAAGCGATTTGGTGGGAAGAAATGGGACCGATCTGGAAAGCTCTTGGGCAACGCGGACGAGTTTTACCGCTCGATCCTTTGATTGGTCCCGATGGGATTGATATTTCCACCGTTGTTCCTCCCCCCAAAAA
>CAZFDX010000358.1:0-4096 GCA_964518325.1 uncultured Alcaligenaceae bacterium
GGAATGTACCAGAACCACCCCTTCTTCCCAGCAGTTTGGAGAACCATAGTCGCGCCCGAGTTTTTCCCATCATCGCGGTAGGCCCCTTTCCAATAGGTCCACACTGCCGCCTTTTTCAAGACGGGGTCCCACTCTCGCAGATTCAAACGATCGATAATCAAAGAGGATTGGCCGCTGGCATCCACGACCACATCCGAGAAAATTTCTTGCTCGGGACCATCTTCGATTTTGACCCGAACCCCCACTGCTTTATCCCCGTCAAACAGCACCTCAATGACGCGGGCGCCTTCAAATACTTCAACACCGTGATCCCGTGCATTGTTGAGCAACATGTGATCGAACTCGGAGCGTCGAACTTGCCAAGTTTGGCTCCGTTCATGATCTTCGTGTTCCGTGAAGTAAAAGGGTTCACTTAAGCGACCATGCTCACTAACGAACTGCACACTGTACTTCTTGGTGAAATGGCTGGCTTTCATCTTGGGCAGCAGATTTAACCGTTCAATCACGTTGTAGGTGTAGGGGATTAACGATTCCCCAATGTGGAAGCGAGGAAAATGCTCCCTTTCAAATAATTGAACTTTAAGACCTTTTTGAGCCAACAGCGTGGCTGTGGCACTTCCGGAAGGTCCGCCACCGATCACGATGACATCGGTCTTGGTTGCAGTTGTGGTCATGATACCATTCTCCTTTATTTCCAAGGGCTATTGTCGTCTTCATGGGGTGAGCGTACTTTCTTCAACAATCTCACAAGGGTTTTCAAATCGTTCGAGCTAAGGTGCCCTAACTGATGTTCGTGACATTCGGCCAAAGGCTGGGTAATCTCCTCTAATAAGGCCAATCCCTGCTGAGTAATCGTCACCAGAACAGCCCGCCGATCTTCTTCAGACCGTTCTCTTTCGATCAAACCGCGATCCTTGAGACGATCTAACATCCGAGTAATGTCGGGGGCACGGGAAACCAATCGGGAGGCTAAGGTCAACGTCGGTACGGCATCGGGATGAGCTGCTTCGAGGGGACGGAGCAAGTTATACTGTTGGTACGTGAGATCGAAGTGAGCAAACAATTCACCTTCCTACAAGCGTAGGCGGTCGTAGGTCCGCCAAAGGGAAAGATACGCCTCTTGTTCGAGAGAGTCGAATCGGAGTTTTTGTTTAGGTGTCGCAGGTGTCATCCTCCTCATTATAGCCGTCTGAACAATAGTTGTCCAAACAATTATTTTCCCCTAACGATTTTTTCTCACAGGCAAAATCAAATGGAAAGAAAGACACAGGAGGGATTCCCTCACGCGGGGAATATCAGAATGAGTTGGTACGCAATGGCACCGATTCCCCAGATAGCAAAATTGAACTGAGAAGAGGTCGTGATTCATGGTTCCCCCCTTCCAGTTCTTCCCTCAAGCCCCCCCCCCTCAAAAAAAAACAGAATCCTTATGATTCTTGGAGCAGATGTGAGGGTGTTGCAGGCTAACCAAAAGCAAGGTGAAAAATAAGAGGATAAAGAAGAGGAGGGATGAACGAGAAAACGGAAAAGAGACGAGGTAAAAGTAAGGGGAAAGCAGGAACGAAAAAGGAAAATTCCCTCAGCAACAAAAAATGGAAAATTCATCAAGCAACGGGATTGGTGAGCGTTCCGATTCCATCGATCGAAATGGAGATCACATCCCCGCGAGCCAGTGTAAAGTCATCCGGAGGGACGATGCCTGTACCGGTTAACAAAATGGCTCCATCGGGGAACGATAATTCTTTCGTGAGCCATTCCACAAGGCTTTCCGGTGTTCGATTCAACATTCCAGTATCAGTCGAACCATCGAAAACCGTTTGCCCTGCCCTTTGAATCAACAAGCGAATCTTGGCGGCAGCGAGGCTGGGCATTGAGGAGGCCAACGTAATGACCGGCCCGATAGAACAGGAACCATCGTAAATTTTGGCTTGGGGCAAGTAGAGGGGGTTTTCTCCTTCAATATCCCGCGAGGACATATCATTACCGATCGTGAAGCCGACAATTTTCTTGGTCGGAGAGATGACCAACGCCAATTCCGGCTCAGGAACATTCCAACGACCATCTTCACGAATTCGCACCGGTTTCAAAGGCGAGACGACACGCCAAGCGGGTGCTTTCAAAAAGAGTTCGGGTCGCGGAGCCGAATACACTTTGTCGTAGAACTGGGCCGCACCGACTGACTCTTCTTCGCGAGCAATTTTGCTCCGCTTGTACGTCACGCCCGCTGCCCAAACTTCCTGCCGATCCACGGGGGCTAAAAAAGTCACCTCGCTGATCGAAACCGTCTGGGTCGAGTCCGCAACGAGTTCTTTTGCGAATCTCTCGGGTTGGGGAGACGAAAGAATATCGCCGAGTGTTCCCGTCCAATTAAAGAGAACGAGAGAATCCCCTTGCACGAGGCCATATCGAATTTGACCTTGGTAATGTACTTTGGCTAGTTGCATAAACTCTTGTGACTTTCCGTTGGAAGAATAAAGAGGAATTGTAAATAGAAGATAAAATTCGGAACAGAGGAGATGCAAAAATTCAATGGATCGATTCGCTTGCTGTGGTTGCTCGCTTTTCAAAAATGATGACGTTGCTGCTTCTTCTCCCGATCCACAATCGCTTCTCTCTAAATCCGCCTTCTCTTCTCTCGATCCACAATACCCTCTCTCGATCTACAATGCCCTCTCTCGATCTCGCTTGTATAATAGGCATATCAAAAATATCGAGGGATGATTATGTTGCGAGTTTTATTGAGTTGCGCAATCGGATTGGGATTATTGCTGTCGGGTACGGCACGCGCCGGCGAAGTGACTGTGAAAATTGCCAATATCCAAGAATTTGAAAAGGCCATCGCTGCTCATAAAGGGAAAGTGGTGGTCGTGGATGTTTGGGGTTTGTTCTGTGCCCCCTGTAAAGCCAAATTCCCTTCGGTCGTCAAAATGTACAAAGACTACGCCAAGGAAGGTTTGGTGGTGATTTCATTAAGCCTTGACGAGCCGGATCAAGAGAAAGAGGTGCTCGCTTTCCTCAAAAAGAACGATGCCGATTTTCCTAACTTCATTTTGAAGGACACCGAAGAAAACAAAGATGCTTGGGATAAACGCTTCCCGTTCATGTCTCCCCCTGTTATGCACATTTTTGGTCGCGATGGGAAGTTGGTGAAAAGTCTCGAACGTCAAAAAGAAATTGATATGATCGAGCAAATGGTAAAAGAACAACTCAAAAAGTAGGCTCAGAAAAATAGGCTCAATTTCGTCTGGCTCAGTTCTCGATCCTCACAGGGTGTGAAGATACACTATTTCGGGAGCAACCCCCCCCAATTACGCTCAATTTTGTTTGGCTAATTTCTCTTGAATCTGTTGGTACAAGGTCTCAAGTGAAAGGGAGATGATTCGGGTATCGGTCAAAACGGGGATAAAATTGGTATCCCCATTCCATCGGGGGACCAAATGCCAATGCAAATGACCGGGTACCCCTGCCCCTGCCGCTCGACCAACATTCAAACCGATATTAAAACCATCGGGATTCATGATCTCGGTCAATAGGCCTTGCATGAGGGTCAAACACTTTTGAAGGTCGAGCAATTCGGCATCGGTTAAATCGGATAACGAGGCCTTATGAGCTTGGGGACAAATCAGCAAATGACCATTGTTGTAGGGGTATCGATTGAGGATACCGACGCTCCATTCTGTTCTCAAAAAGACCAAATTCTCGGCATCGTTGGTGCTTTGAACGGCCCGACAAATAAAGCATTCTGGCCCCTCGGTTTTAGGGGGGGGGCCTTTAGTAATGTACGATAAACGCCAAGGTGCCCAGAGTTGTTCGCTCATGATCCTGACTCTAAATGTTTTAAGATACTGATTGAGACTGTTCGCATGCCGACTGCACGCCGAGGTGAATGGCTGCTGTGGAAATCGCTCCCTCCCGTGGCCAAAAGTCCCAACTGGGAAGCCATATTTTTGAGAATCTTGGATCGAGAGCGACTAGGCCAAGGATAATCGCATTCCAACCCCATTAATCCTCGTTGTTTCCACAGGGCGAAAAAGTTCTCGTCCAAATCTTCAGGAGGATGCGCCAAGATCGGAATCCCCCCTGCCTGCCGCACAAT
>CAZFDX010000359.1:0-4024 GCA_964518325.1 uncultured Alcaligenaceae bacterium
GTACACCTCGACATAGTATTCGATGCGGTCCCCAATTTCGATTTTCGTTTCTGGCCCATTGGGGGTTTTGGCGACCCGTAGTTCCGCTGTCTTGAAATCGAATCGTCCCCCACCGGTCAGACCATTCGGTTCCGTGAACGGGTCCGGAGATGGGGCGGAATGGAACCGGACTTGATCGGTCACTTTCGAGTTCACGAAACATCCTCGCGTGGGATCGAAGGGGCCCGTCTGAGGGGTTGCTTCGACCGGTGGCAATTCGAGGAAATACCAAGGACCATCGTTCACCCGATATTTGAAACGGGCACGGCCAACCCCTTGATTCGACGAGCAAACATACGCCACTGGAATTTGTCCCCCCAAGGGAATCGGAAGCCCCTCGATAATATCATCATCGCTCGGTCGGCTACCCGGTTCGGAGTAGCGCTCCGGTAATAGGGTTACCGAAGGGGGTTCATCGGGTGCGAGTTGAATCGTTCGCCGAGGGGCAATCCCCGCAGTGAAACCGTATTTATCTTGAATTTGGATGCGGTAACCAATTAAATTCGGATCGAGAGAGATCACCCAATCGATGGGGTAAACGGTTTCGCCTTCAAATTCGGTCACCTCTCCCAACGTCCCTTGAATGGCAGGCCATTCGATTTCGGAACTGCTTTCTTTGGTTTTGGCAATGGGGATGAGCGTGGCATTAGAAAGTTCTTTTTGGGAATAGGCCCGAATCCGAGCGATCGAACCTTGCAGGCCACGGAGGTCCCCTTGAGGTTGGCGAACCTCATAAGGTTCCCCGTTGGGTTTGCGTCCTAAATAATCGGGCATCCGGACCCAGCCTTCGATATGGGTCACCACCGGTCGGGGTTCAAAAACGACTTCGGAATAATCTTTGGATCGGCCATCCCCGACCCAACCTCGGAAGGTAAAGTTCACCGTTGAGGGGGGAACTTTCGCAACAAAGAGGGTGCGGTTCTCATCGATGCGGGCTTCAAAAGTCAAAGGATATTCTTCGGCGGGAAGTTTGTCGGGCTTCACACGAATATGCCCGACGGCTTTCTCGGAAATCCGCCCCGTGACTTCATAGCGGATGATGACCTCATCCCCAGCGGGGTGCAGCCGAGCCGTTTTGTTTTCGAGTTGGTTGAACCGAGGTATCTCGGCCGATTGCAGCGCCTGTCTTTGCAGTAAAACCCAAAACAGGTCCCCCCCATAATAAAGAATCATGGCAGCCAACAACAAAAAGGGAACGGCCACTAGGGCACCGGCCCATTTGAGTTGGCGAATGTCGGCAATTTTGTTGAAGTTAGTTTTTCGGGAGAGGTCTTCCGCTTCCAAGGCCACTTCGGCAATCAATTGTTCCGACATCGAAAAGGTCAACGCACCCGGGCGCGTGAGTTGAATGGCAGTAATCAAACGATGGTCGAACTGTTTGTAATGTTCTTCCACTCGATGGGCCAAGGAGATGATCGATTTCGGTTTGACCAAAGGGCGAATAATCCACTTCCAAGCGAAAATGCTCAGAAGCACAAGTTGAATGACCGCGATGGGGAGGCGAACCCAACTGAAGGGGGTATCGCGGTATCGATCCACACGATAATCGATGAACGAGCCAATTGCAATCAGAACCACCGCAAGGGTGACCCAACGGGTGATTCCCCACAGGAGAGCAAATGCTCGTTCGAGATTGCGAAGCCGAGAAAGTTTGGCCAAGCCAGTTCGTGGGATCAACGAATTCATATTAATCGGATACGAAAAATGAGCGAGTTTGTGGGGAGAATGACTCGTCTCGTTTTCAGGAAGGATCGCGAGAACATAGGTATTCTCAGGGTTCTAGGGTATCTGTCAAGGTGGAAAGGAAGGAGCAAGAATAAAATTGTTCTCCCTGACCCAGATTCGGGAGATTCGGGAATTCCTGCACGAAATGCGATCGATCGCCCTCGATTCTCCACGCAGCAAATCCGAGGGATCAACAGCGCAGCATAACGGAGGGATAAACGAGATAGCATCGCGGCAAATCAGAAACGCATATGAGGTTGCACAACGAAATGTAACCATTGCGGCACAACAGACGGGTAAAAAAAAAGAGGCTCCCCGAAGGGAAACCTCTGGTTGGCTCAAATTCTGCCGATGGGTTTACCGATCACCTTGGGGAACGGGGACCGAAATCAATCTCACCAGACAAATCCGATGCTGGCGTTCCAACCGTGAATCAATCGGAAGGCTTTGGTTCCATAAGCCGGATCGATTGCTCCGAAGTTAAAGCCCACCGGAGCTTCCATGTACTTGGTGTTGAAGAAGGTATAGGCGTTGTACCCGAGCTTCATGATTACCCCGCGTGCCCAGCTCGGAGACCAAGTCAGGCGGGGTTCAAAGTTCACGTTCGGAACGATCGAGTAGTTAGCCCACGATCGTTTGTTCTGTGCAAAGTCGTCTTCACGTTTGTACTTGGCTCGTTCTTTGATGATGTTGAGCAACGGGGCCGCAGTGATTTCAATACCCAAGCCGAAGCCATCACCCAAGTGAACTTCTGCACCGCAACCAATCATCGGACCGTACATCCGTTGAGACAGGCTATTGGTGTAGATAGCAATGTTTTCCGGTGCGATGTCGCCGTTGATATCGGCTGCGACGGTTCGCCAGCGGAAGGTTTCGTAGATGAATGAGTAACGTCCCCCAGCCAAGGCATAGGTGCGGGCATCTTCCGTCTCGAACACTGGCAACCGAGCCGTCAGGTCGATTTGGTCATAGCGAGTCGAGAACTGAATATCCATTTGGGTAGCACCGTTCCAGATCCCCCAAAGCTGATTCTCCAAACCTGCCGCTCGGTTGGCAGGACCGAAGAAGTCGGTCGTGAAGTTGAACACGGGAGAATAAAGGAAGGTGTTTTCCAAGTTCGCAGGCCCAAGGAAGTTCGGTGTGGCCAACGAGGCCGAGGCATTATAACGAACTTCGTACAAATGTAACCAACTAATATCGAAGGTCATTCCTTCTTCGGTCCGGTAACCAAAGGTCAATTTTTGGCCCGGCGTCCAAGAGGTTCGCCCGAAGCCCCCCGTATCCAGTGCAAAGGTCAATGCTCCTGCAGGGTAGACCGTTCCGGGTCCACATAAAGGACCTGCATTGCCGGAGATGACAAATCCGCGACGGGCAATCGCTTGCCCCCCTACGTTCTTGCCCGGGTCCATGTAAAAGAATTCGATTCCGACATAAAACCCTTCGCCCGTCGGTTGATAGGGGCCGGTCGGCAAAAATCGTGGTGACTCATCAACGCCATTCAGTCCATTGGACCAATCTTGCCCGTTGGTTTGGGTGGTTACTAGGCCGGTT
This sequence comes from uncultured Alcaligenaceae bacterium, assembly GCA_964518325.1. GTDB lineage: Bacteria > Planctomycetota > Planctomycetia > Gemmatales > Gemmataceae > SKW135. The sequence goes on from CAZFDX010000359.1 coordinate 3,316, forward strand.
AGCCCAACAACCTTGAGCGTTCGGAAAATCCAGTGCTTCAGCATGTGCCTGTTCCCCTGCGTACCAACTCCCAGAAGACTCCCCCGTCTTTTAGGTATTGGTGTGGCTCTACAGTCCATATAAGAATCAGCGGAGTTGGCGTTCGATTTCTCGGTAACCAATCCTACTCACCCGTTTCGGGTGCCATATATACGCACTAATTTTCGGCGTTTGCTAGGCCAGACTTTCACCGAAAATCCAGAAAAGAAGGATTATCCCGAACATTTTGCCCAGCTTGGTGTAACATAGACAAATTTCGATTAAAGAACTCCTTTACAGAATCCGGCGACTTTTGGTTGTCTCGGCAATCGATGGAGAATCGAGTGCTTTTGGTTGTCTCGGCAATCGACAGGGAATCCGGAGATTGTGTGAGGAAAGAATCGGTAGAGCGACCGTGCGGGAAAAGCGTGTTGTGAGATTGGCCATTTTGTCGGGAAGGATCAAACCCTGACCAGCACGGGCAGCAACCTAACTTCTACCCGAGGACCGGTATTCAAATCGTCGGGCGAAGTTCAAACTGGGGCGCTCCACGAGCCAATAAAATACCCAGCCTGCCTCAATGCTAATCCCAATTGCTGCCAACCACAGGGGGATGACCCACCAATCGGGGTGACTGGCGAGTTTTTTCTCTGCCAAATAAAGGAAGCGTAAACCCACCACAGCATGAATC
>CAZFDX010000360.1:0-5937 GCA_964518325.1 uncultured Alcaligenaceae bacterium
GGCACGGCCGATGGGTCTAAGAGACAGGAGGGGGATCGACTGCGATGCAAGCGGGTGCCGAAAAGGTATTGGTCATGGATGAGAGGGAGCGAGATCGTGAGAAAAAAATAGAATCCCTCGCTTGAGTCAATAACAATGCTCCTTGGATGGGATCCCCAAAGACCGTAGAGCGAAGAGCAAGAGGAAGTACGTTACCGTTGGGAATAACTTGTTGTTCTCGACGTGTTTGCAAGAAAAAAAAACCGAGAGGAAGTACGAGACTTCCCCTCGGCGAGGTTCATCGTTGTTCGATTAGGCGGCGCCGGACCATTCCCCTTCGATCAGCACCTCTTTCAGTCGCAAGCGGGCCACATGCAAACGTCGTTTGATGGTACCAACCGGAGTAGAAAACTCACGGCTCATTTGTTGCAGGCTTTGACCACGCAAGTAGAAGGCTTCGAGAGTCGCACGGTCCAAGGCTTTCAATCGTTTGAGACCTTCGTGCAACTCCACATGAGTCTCGGCAAACTCCATCGCTTCGCTCGGAGCAGCAGAGCGTCCTTCGACTTGATCGAGCATCTCGGCATCCACACCCGTCACACGAGCATTGCGGCTTAGACGGTTGATGGCCATGCGAGCGGTGATTCGACGCAACCAACCGGCAAAGCATCGAGGCTCACGCAATTGCGGGAGCTTTTTCATGGCATGGATGAAGACCTCTTGAGCCAACTCTTGAGCCTCGGCTGGGTTGCGAACACGCTCCAAGGCCATGGCGTACACGGCCCCTTGGAAACGCTCGAACAACTCACCGTAGGCAGCTCGGTCACCTTGTTGAGCTTTCAAAACCAAAGTATTGATCTCGTCCCAAGACATAAGTCCAGTTCTCGTTGGATCCCCTTTGTACGCATACTGCCTGCTACTCGGCTTAGACCGGCATGCCGTTGGATCGAAAACGGACAGGCCCAAGGTCTTCCGAGGGAGAACCCGAAACAGCGGCCAGCCGTCATCCGCACAGGGAAAAGCTGGGAGCGCTGGGTTCTACCGCAGAGCAGCGGTTACGGTTCTGCGATGATTCGTACCGAAGGAGTTTTGGCTTAAAGGGGGTTTTGCCCCTTCAAGGCAAGTCTCGCACATTCGGTGGGAATGCTCGCAAAGCCACAGATTTTTCGTTTTGCGTTGTCCTTCAGAAATCACAGCAACCTTTGACCAACGAGCCAGAGCGTAACTGAGCATCATGGAAGGATGATGAACAGCAGGTCTCTGCGCGCTGGTACCAAGGTTCGGGATCCCTTTTCGGATAGTCGGTGTGACCCGTGTTATCCGTTGTGGTCTCCCCGCGCGGGCATCAGTTCGTTTGAGCTTTGCCATATCGATCGGGTATGGGATCGATGCTGGTGATGGCTCGACCGGACCTGATAGCCTGTCGCGCTGGTCCTGACAGAGATTGTTGTGACGACGGATCGACCGACCCGATGAGGAACCTTATCCCCTAGGGGATTACGTTCCTCATAACGTTTCAAGGTCGTTTCCGTACTGGGTGACGAGAAGACTGGCGGCATTGACACGCCGACGAGCTTCCCGGCCATGGCAAAACAACCCTGTGCTTGACGAGCATTCAGGGAAATCGCGATGGTCAGGTTCTTGTTGGCCATGTCAGTTACCTCCAATTCAACCAGTTGGGAGACTGGTTTGATTTTTGATGGATGTTTTTGTTTTTTCTACCTTTTTCCGACGTTAAAAAGTTACCGTGGGATTGATCCTCAAGTTCCACAACTTGAAAGATCGATTTCCCATTCTAGCAGAATCATTCTGCTTGTATGAAACCAATTTTCTGGATTTATTCCCATTTTCGGGCAGATTGTGGGAATTTTTGTTTGGACAATTCCAGATTCTGTAAGGTTCGCGCCTTTTGCGAGAATTTTCTTTCTTAGTTAATGGTGAATAAACTATGAGAGAATCGCTCGGGCGATACGTCTCATTCCGGCCCCTGAGATATTCACCCTCGATATTCTTCTAAGCGTTTGGATACTCGAAGAATCGGACAAGAAAATCGGGCTTTCTTGCGCCTTTGGGAAAAAATTCTGCAAAATCCCACCGAGGAGCCTCGACGCGCACTACGTTAATTCTGCCCGTGATGTAGAACCTGATATGTGTGGAATTGCCGGCATTGTCTACCGAGAACGAAACACCCCTGTTTCGTCGCAAACTCTTCGCGATATGGGAGATGCGATTGCCCATCGCGGTCCCGATGGCGAGGGATTCTACCGTTCACTCGGGGTCGGTTTGGCCCATCGCCGTTTGTCCATCATCGATGTGGAAGGGGGCAAACAACCCCTTTGCAATGAGGATGGGACAATTCACGTCACTTTTAACGGGGAAATCTACAACTACCAAGAACTGACCGATTGGTTAGTGCGTTTGGGGCATCGTTTTGTTACCCGTTCCGATACCGAGGTTTTAGTTCACCTTTACGAAGAATTGGGTGAACGGATGGTCGAACGGCTTCGGGGGATGTTTGCCTTTGCCATTTGGGATAGCTCCCGCGAACGGCTTTTTCTGGCTCGGGATCGGGTCGGAATCAAACCTTTGTATTATCAATTCGAGCGGGATCAATTCGTCTTTGCTTCGGAAACTAAAGCCTTGCTCACGGCTTGTCCGTTTACTCCCGATATTGATCCGATCTCCTTGGAAAATTACCTCTGCTTTGGGATGGTGATTGGTCCGCGTTCGATTTTTCAGGGCATCCAACAACTACCTCCCGGCCATACCTTGACCTTGAATCGTGAGCATTGGCAGGCCCAACCGAAACGATATTGGCAATTGCGATTTGAACCGAACACGAAGACCGTTGCCGAATGGACGGAAGCGATTCAAGAAAAGCTCGCCGAGTCGGTTCGCCTGCATTTGATTGCCGATGTTCCGGTCGGGGCCTTTCTGAGCGGGGGGGTCGATTCGACCACCTTGGTTGCGCTCGCCTCGCAAATTCACAATAACCGGCTTCAGACCTTCTCGATTGGTTTTGAAGAGGAGACCCACTGCGAGGCTCGCTTTGCCCGAGAAACGTCTAGCAAATGGCACACGCTCCATACGGAAGAGATCATTCGGCCCGATGCGGTCCAATTGCTCGATCGTTTGGCAGAATATTTCGATGAACCTTTTGCTGATGCCTCGGCGTTACCGACTTACCTTCTATGTCGGTTGGCCAGCCAAAAGGTGAAGGTGGCGATCAGCGGCGACGGGGGCGATGAGGCCTTTGCCGGATATTCTCGCCATGCTCATGATCTGTGGGAAGATCGCTTACGGAATCGGATTCCCGCCCCGATCCGATCGCGACTGCTCAAACCCTTGGCCGACTCGTGGCCCCGTGGGGCTTGGCTTCCGAAACCGCTGCGATGGAAAAACTTGCTGACGAATCTTTCGCTCACCCCAGCGCGGGCCTATGCGAATTCCGTGGCGATTTGCCGCCAACCTCTCCGCCGGAAATTATTGCATCCCGATCTGTTGCCCCATCTCCAACATCACGACCCCAAACGGGAACTCATGAAAGGGTTCGAGCTAGGCCACCCCAAAGATGTTCTCTCAGGGATGCTCGCAGCGGATACGAATATCGTCTTGCCGGACGATTATCTCATTAAGGTGGATCGGGCGAGCATGGCTTGCGGGATTGAGGTGCGCCCTCCCTTTTTGGATCATGAATTTTTGGAACTCGCTGCCCAAATCCCCTCGGACCTGAAGTATCGGGAGGGAACTGGAAAATGGATTCTCAAAGAATCGTTCCGCAAAATCCTTCCCTTTGAAACTCGGAATCGACCCAAACGGGGTTTTGAAGTTCCGCTGGATCAATGGTTCCGAGGAGCCTTACGGGAGCGCTTTCATGATGAAGTTTTGAAGGCGAATGGAAAAATTAAATCGTTACTTGATCTGACTGCCGTACAACGATTATATCAAGAACACGAGCGCGGCATCCAACATGGCACCACGCTTTGGGCGATTCTGGTATTGAGTCACTGGACCAACCAATATCTCGGCGTGAATCGTCGCAAAAACCCCGACCTTGAAGATTCGCGGTGTCTCCCACTCACTGTATCTTCTTCGTAAGGTCGTAAGATCGTAAGAGATTCGGGGGACCCAGTAGCCCCGCCGCTCGACCTCTTCAAGAATCGTGATGGGATTTTTCTGGGGTTGAACGGGATTTTTATGGGGTCGAACAGGGACGAGAGTTTGGCAAAATTGTGTTTGTAGATTATTCTATTGATGACTTGAAGGAATAACTTTGTGAGTGCTGTTGCACCAAATGCGTTCGAGACCAATCCTTCGACCGAGAAAACGGCGAATGGGGAACCGGTACGCCCCCAAAAATCGAAGGTGAAAAACAAACCTGCGATTGATCCCCCCCCCCTCACCGAGCGGTGGGTTCGCCGCAAGCTCAAACACCCGTTATTGCAACCGGCTCCCTTGCGGGTGGGGTTTGTGGTTCACGTCATGCAGGTGGCAGGGGCGGAAGTTTTGGTTCGCGAGACCATCAAACAACTCGGCTCGCAAATTGAACCAACCATCTTTTGCCTCGATTCGCTCGGTCGGATTGGGGAAGAATTGCAAGCCCAAGGGATTCCGATTGTGGTTCTCAATCGAAAAGGGCGCGATTTCGGCGTTGCTTGGCGCATGGCACAAGAAATCCGAACTCGGCGGATTGAGGTCATCCACGCTCACCAGTATACCCCCTTCTTCTATGCAGCATTGGCCAAAATTCCGGCCCGCTTTTCCTTCAAATTGATTATGACCGAACATGGCCGCCACTATCCCGATGTGGTTTCGCCGTTGCGTCGCAGTGTTAATCGCCTGTTTCTCGATCCGTTGGCCGATGCGGTCAATGCCTGTTGCGAATTTTCGGGGAAAGCCCTCTCGAAGGTCGATGGCTTTTCGGGCCGACGCATTGAAGTGATTGATAACGGTGTGGAATTACATCGCTATACCGTGACCCCAGACAAAAAATCTCTGCGGGAAAAACTCGGTTGGGACCCCTCGAAAATTTACATCACCAAGGTAGCTCGTTTCCATGAAGTGAAGGATCACCCCATGTTGATTCGGGCTTTTGCTGAAGTGGCTCAACAACGTCCGAATGTCGATTTACTCCTCGCGGGGGAAGGTCCCAGCCGAACGGATTTAGAAAATCTCGCGACCGAACTGGGAGTCCGCGACCGTGTGAAGTTTCTCGGGGTGCGTTCGGATGTTCCCCAAGTGCTACAGGCCTCGGATATTTTTGCTTTGACCTCGGTCAGTGAAGCGGCCTCGTTAACCTTATTGGAAGCCATGGCCTGCGGGTTACCCGTCGTGGTGACGGATGTCGGCGGCAATCCCGAGTTAGCTCGTCAAGGTATCGATGGTTTTCTCGTACCTCGGGGCGATTCTCGTTCTTGTGCCCAAGCCTTGCTTCGCCTTGTTGATGATCCGGAACTGCGAAATCGCTTGGGCCAAAACGGTCGGCAACGTGTCGAGGATCGCTTTACGTTGGCCAAAACCATTCAGGAATACTCCCGACTGTACCACGTTTTGGCAGGCCGTTGAAGACGTTGGAAAAAGAAAAATTGACCTTGATTCACCGGATGCAGAATCTCACTTCGTTCGACGCATCCGCACTGCCTTGGCCAGAGCTTCGATCACCTTAACGGTATCGTCCCATCCCAAACAAGCATCGGTGATGCTCTGACCGTAAACCAGTTGTTTGCCCGCCACAAGGTCTTGCCGACCTTCGACCAAATGCGATTCAATCATCACGCCGCAGATACGCTTTTCGCCGGCTTGAATTTGTGCCGAAATCGTGGCAATGCCATCTCGTTGCCGACGATAATCTTTCGCACTATTGGCATGCGACACATCGATCATCAAATACTCGCCCAAACCGGCGGCCTTGAGCGACTCACAGGCAGCGAGAACACTTTGCGAATCTAAATTGGGAAC
>CAZFDX010000361.1:0-12551 GCA_964518325.1 uncultured Alcaligenaceae bacterium
GAGTAGTGAGTTGAAACCCCCAAAATCTCAGAGCCAGATAAGGGGAAAACGATTTTCACGCACCACACCACCCCCAGAGGAGTCTATCTCACGATGCGAACTTCGATATGAGAAGGAGGGAGAAAGAGGGGGGGGGGAGAATTACTGGAATCGTTTCACCACTAAAGAGACGTTTTGACCGCCGAAACCAAAGCTATTCGAGACGGCAACATTCACCTTTTTCTCGCGTGCGGTATTCGGGATATAGTCGAGATCACAATCGGGATCGGGTGTCTCGTAGTTGATTGTGGGCGGCATCACCCCATTTTGGATGGTCATCACACAAGTAATCATCTCAACCACACCGGCAGCACAGATTAAATGCCCTAGCATACTCTTGCTGCTGGAGATAGGTGTTTTATAGGCCTGCTCACCGAAGACATGTTTGATGGCAATGGTTTCGGCTCGATCGTTGACTTGGGTGCTAGTGCCGTGAGCATTGATGTAATCGACATCCTCAGGCTTAAGGCCGGCATCCTGCAAGGCCAAGCGCAGGCATTCGGCAGCCCCTCTACCATCGGGGTGCGAATCGGTCACACGATAGGCGTCTGCCGTGGTGCCGTAGCCGACTAGTTCCGCGTAGATATGAGCGCCCCGAGCCTGTGCATGTTCTAGCTCTTCCATGACGATCATGCCGGCCCCTTCCCCCAGAACAAAGCCATCCCGATTGAGGTCAAACGGACGCGAGGCTTTGGTCGGTTCGTGGTTCCGCAAGGATAAAGTGGTCAACAAATTAAATCCACTGACCCCGAACGGGTGAATCATACTATGCGACCCGCCGGAGATCATAATATCGCAATCGCCGCGACGCAATAGCTCCAGTGCCTCACCGATCGCTTGCCCGCTGGCAGCGCAGGCGGTTTGGCAGGTGTAGTTCGGTCCTTGGAGATCGAAATAGTTTGCGAGCCGGCCCGAAGTGGTGTGCATTTCCATTTCGTATTCGTGCTGCGGTCCAAAGGTCGCGAGGGCACTTTTCCAGAAAGCAACCGGATCGACTTTGAAGCCCGATTCGGGGGTTCCTGCGGCCAGAGCAGCAGAGAGATTGGGGAAATCGTGCGAACCTTCGCCGGAACCGAGATAGACGCCGATACGTTCTCGATTGACCTTGGAATTATCGAGCAACCCCGCATCTTCGAGATCATACCGAGCGGCGGCCAAGGCAAATTTCGTGTTCAGCCCACATTGAGTAAAGGCCTCGGCCCCTTGAATATGGTGCGCCAGTTCAAACCCTTTGACTTGGGAGGCAAAAGTGGTGGGGAAAGTTTTGGCATCGAATCGGAAGATCGGTCCGGCTCCGCTTTTCCCCTCTAATTGATTGGAGTAAAGTTCTTTAGGCGTATTGCCTAAAGGGGTAATGGCCCCCATTCCGGTAATCACAATCCGACGCATAGAAGACTCTCTGTTACGTTCTCGAACCAAGCCAATGAAGTTAACTCATTCCCATTTTTTCAAAACAGCCACCGCAGTTTGCCCCATGTCGGTGAAGCTAAGTTTCACAACATACGGTTTTTGTAACGGTTTCATGCCCTGATTATGAACCGCAATTCGGCATTCTGGGTCGGGGTGTTCGCAATTGATTGTGGGAGGAACTTCGTTATGGTGCAAAGCCAAGGTACTCCCCAAAAGCTCGACGGCCCCTGCGGCGGCACCACTGGTACCGAGATTTCCTTTGAGACACCACACCGGAGTTTTGTCGCCAAACACTTCGTGAATGGCCTTGGCTTCCCAACGATCCGAGAAGGGGGTCGCAAGACCTTGAGCATTCACATGATCGACTTGGCTCGGCTCGATCTGGGCTTCGTGCAGGGCCTTGCGGATGACGTTGGCCATCACTTTCCCATCACGGGCGCGATCCACCCCCGAAGCAAACCCCACCAATTCCGCGTAAATGGTTGCTTGGCGTGCTTGGGCCCGATCTAGCTCTTCTAAAATCAACGCGGCAGCAGCTTCCCCTAAAACGGAACCATCCCGATCGCGATCAAAAGGACGATGGGCTTTTTCAGGTTCGTGATGTCGTTTCGAGAGCATTTGAAACAGATTATGTCGAGCCAAGCTCAACGGATTCATCTTGCTCTCGGTTCCCCCCACCACGAACAAATCGCAGGCCCCCCGTTCAATAATCCGGTAGGCTTCCCCCAATGCCATCAGGCTGGCAGCATCGCTGAGCGTGTGAGTGTTACTCGGTCCGCGAGCATCGAGAGTGATCGACACATGGCAAGAGGGCATATTGGGAAGATATTTGAGCATCCACAAGGGGGGAATTTCTTTAATGCCGACGGTTCCCCAATGTTTCAGTTCGGGCCGTTTGGTTTCGGGGTCAATACTCATGCGAGCGGCTCGTCCCAAATCATCGAGTTCGGAAGCGATCATCCCCGCACCAAACTCGACGCCAAACCGTTCGGGAATGATTCCTTCCGTGAGGGAAAGTTTCGCATGACGGAAAGCCAATTGACCGGCACATAAACCCATGACCACAGTGCGAGCCATGAGATTATTCACCTGTTTTTGGAAGGTCTTGGCCTTAGTGGGATCGGGATGTTGAATAAGGTCCTTGGGTTTGAAAGGCCCCACTTCCGCCGAGAGTTGACAAGGCAAGGGGGAAGCATCGGGATAGCTGATGCGGCGCGTGGCCGAGGTCCCCGCCCGCAGCGCATTCCAAAACGATTCGGGGTCTTGCCCCAAAGGAGTTAATAGCCCTAGCCCCGTAATAACCGCACGCCGACGAACTCGTGGCATTCTGACCCCCCAAATTCAGACACACAGGAAACGATCCACCCACCCACCGAACGACTGACTCACCCATTCGGTGTGAGCTTCGACAAACCAAGCATGTCCTTTAACCCTCCGGTGAAGACGAAATTTTTATCGCCAAAGATCGCCCCACTTCGAGCTTGGTCGAGATGAGCGAAAAAGATTTCGGTCTGGACAATGGTTTCGTTCCCCACCCAAGCAGAACATTGGACCGAGGCCCCCTCATCCCGGAGAGTGAGAATACTCGCGTGATAGGTGAGGGTCTCACCGGCATAGACTTCCCGCAAGAATTGGGCTTGGGGAATTTTCGCCAGTACCACTTTCTCGCGAAATTGACGGGCTTCCCCCACGAGAATTCCCCCCGTTTGCGCTAGCCCCTCGAGAATCAACGGGGCCGGCATCACGGGATAACCGGGAAAATGTTCGCGAAAGTGGTCTTCCGCAAGCGAGACGTTTTTGATTGCCGTTGCTGATTTCCCAGACTCGAAGGCAGTAAAACGATCGATCCAAATCCAACGCATGGGGTCCTATCCGAGAATTAAGCAGCAACGCCAAGTTTGCCTTGCAGGTAACGCACGATCAGGTCCACCGTGAACAGATCGCCAATGGCTTCCATCGTGGGGTTCTTCTCGAATTCCGTCAGGGCCGCATAGGGCATTTTTTCGCGGAGTTCCGACAAAACTTTTTCGGTCACCCGTCCGTTTTGAAGCAGATTCGGGTCCCCTTGGAAGATCGATTCAGGGAAAAGCTCCTCACGAGGGATTTTCACGTTAAATTCTCGTTCGAGTCGAAACACGATGTCGAGAAAGTCAATCGATTCGGCCCCCAAGTCTCCTTGAAGGGTGGCCGAAGGAGTCACCTGATCCTCATCGACGTTCAAAGCGTCCACAAGGGTGGCGGCCACTTTTTGGTAAATATCGTCTTTAGTCATTTCCGTTACCTCCTGTAAAGTTCGCAACTAGCCTGCGGACGCGCCCAGGCTAAGGCCGCCATCCACTGTGAGGACTTGTCCGGTGATGTAGCCTGCGTCGGGACTGGCTAAAAACACCACAACGCCGGCAATATCTTCTGGTGTACCGATCCTACGAAGGGGAATCATCTTCTTAATAATATCCCCAGCCTTGTTGCGGATCGCCTCACTCATATCGGTTTCGATAAAGCCCGGTGCCACCGCATTCACGGTGACATTTCGACTCCCCAGTTCCACCGCAAGGGCACTGGTAAAAGAGTTCACGGCCCCTTTACTTGCGCTATAATTCGTTTGCCCTGCGTTCACATGCGTCGCTGCCACCGATGAGATATTGATGATTCGGCCATAACGCTGTTTCAATGCCATCTGTTGAGCCACTGCCTTGCAAAAGGCAAATGTCCCCCCCAAGTTGGTATTCAACACCGTGTTCCAATCGTCATCGGACATTCGCAAAAACAAGCCATCGCGAATGACGCCGGCATTATTCACTAAGATGTCGATGCGTCCCCAATCGGCAATCAGTTGATCCACAACTTTTTGGGCCGCCCCTTTTTCAGCAACGTCCGCTTGAATGGCCAAAGCGGTTCCTCCCTCGGCCGTGATCTCGGCGACCAAGGATTCCGAGGCCTCTTTGCTTCCCTTGTAAACAAAGGCAACCTTCGCACCGGCCTTCGCGAGACCTTTCACGATCCCGCGTCCGATCCCTCGGCTGCCACCGGTTACCAACGCCACTTGACCATTCAAACTCATGTACTCGATCCTGTTGTTGTTGCTGGTATGTTTGTTTTCCAACTCTCGTTCAACCAAGCAAAGGTTTCCCGCCAATGTTTCTGGAGCCGTTCATCGAGTTCCGCTCCGTGGGGCAAGCGATCCTTGAGATTATACCCGTGCAGAGTCACTTGGGCGGTGATACACGAAGCCCCTTCGGGACCGATCCCTTTGCCTTTGAAGGTCGCTGTTTTGCCATCGGTCTTGGTCATATCCACAGTGATTTCTAGGGTATAGCCGGGGGTCATGAAGTTCCCGTACTTTACCCCACGAAGATCACGCAACGGCATGACCGTGTACTGATAATCGGTACTCAATCGCCACAGCCAAGCACTGGCTTCCACCACTGCTTCGAGCATCAGAACTCCGGGCATTACGGGAAAACCGGGGAAATGATCTCCCAGATATTCCTCACCCCCTGTTAGGAGTTTCGCGGCTCGTAGTGTCTTTCCCGGCTCGTAGCTCAGGATGCGATCAATCAGTTGAAATCGCACTCGGCGTATCCCCTTCGATGGCATCGTTGGGATTTTTGTACCCAACTGTTAAGAGAGAGAAGATAATCGGATCAGGGAAAATCGGCAAGACCGACTTTTGCTCTGAACCGAATAGACCTTGTCTGCTCCCTAAGCGCAATCGGAAATTCACGGTATTTCCTTGAGATGATTTTATTAGAATTGGGTAAGAAATTCTGCCTAAATTCTCTCGTTTTACCATTCTGCCCAATTTGGAGGGGATAATTCCCAAGTTAGGCAAACCTAATACAGTAATAGCGGTGACGATCTGAAGGAGAGAGGATCGGGCCAATAGGAGCAACGAGATCGGGCGAGTGCCGAGTGCCGAGTACCGAGTACCGAGAAGAATTGGTTGCCCTCTAGACCGAACAAGCGAACCTTGTATAAACTTCCCAATCGTATTGAGAAAGGGCCTGTAGCTCAACGGTCAGAGCAGGGGACTCATAATCCCTTGGTTCAGGGTTCGAATCCCTGCGGGCCCAGTTTTCTATTCTCTATTTTCCTTGCACCCAATCGATCTCAACGCACCTGATTCAAGTTCTGCTGCAAACCGTGATCGATCGATCCCTACCTTTCACACCCTGAGGGAGAGGCTCCACCTGATTTAGGTCAAATCGGGGATCAAAACAGCAAATTTCCTCGTGGATGGCTCCCGCTGTTTTCACGGGAGTTAACAGCACCGATTCGCCTAGTTTTAATCCTGTGATGATTTTCAGAACCTCGGGGTCGGGTTTGAAATCCACACTAACGGGTTTATCCCCGAGAGGTTTGGGTTCTTGAACTTCAGGACGCTTGGGTTCTTGAGCTTCAGGTCGTTTGGGTTCTTGAGCTTCAAGTCCGCTGAGGATCAACAGACATGCAAGGTAACCGACAGAGAATTTCATGGTCCGTTTCCAATGGGGTGCTTATTTCGTGGGAAGGGATGGTCGATAGACCCACACCTTTTTTCCCGCATTTTCAAAAAGAACAAAGACGTTGTGTGTGGGATCGAAGTAACCGTTATATCGCTCGCGGGTTTCTTTCGAGGGTAACTCCCCTTTGGGAGTGAGTTGTTGCCAATCGTGAGTGAGCAGCCGATATTGCCAGAAACCGAACGAGTCTTTGTCGTTACTAAACAACAGACAATCGCCCGAGGTGGGATCGTAGCCGATGACTGCGTTATAATCTTGCGCTACCGGTGCCTTTCCTTTTTCCCAAGCCACGGTGCGTGTCCAAGATTTTTTGAGTGGATCGTAATGATAGGTGCCCCCCCCCTCTTTAGCATGAACAGAATGAGCCACAATCACTTTATGTTTGGCGTTATAGCATGAGAGCATTTCGGCTTTTGGGGCTTGATCCTCGGTAGCTCGTGCCGTGAGGAGACTCCATTGATCCGATTCGCGATTCCAAAGAAACGTTTTGAAGTCCCACTTTCCGTAGTAGATGACCCCTTCGAGTTCGGGAACATAACAGAGAAGCGAGGCATTGGCGGCTTCTTTGGGTTTTTGACCGACCCCAAGGGGTTTCCAAGTGTTCTTCGCGGGAAAGTAAGCCCAGAGAGGAACGGGATGTTTGTTTTCTTTTTTGAGTTGATCTTCGAGTTCTTTGGGAAGATAGCCTGCAAGATTCCATGAGGTCAGCCAGATCAAGGCTCCCATTTGAGGATCATATGTCAGTTGATCCCACGAGTGAGCAGCCTGAACCGTGGCGCCCCGCTTCGATTGGAGGATGCCATCCTTGATGATGGCCTGATCCCATTGTCCTTTGGAAGTGCGAGAAAAATCATCGGGGGCCCAAAGCAAGACCCAAGTGTTAGACGCTAAATCGTATTCCCAAATATCATTCAGGCCGTGAGGAACCCCATGATTCCCGCCACAATAAAGCGCGCGTTTTCGATCCTCGGCCCAGACCATCTTGTAGCAGTAGTTCCGAAGACCGGGGCCATTTTTGTCGAGGCCATATTTTCGGGCTATCTCGTTGAAATCGCCCGTCACGGTGGCTGGTGGAAGCAAGGCCCCCTCGCCCGGCTTAAGATTCTCCAGAATCTTGGTGACTTCGGGATGGGGCTTCAATTCAGGTCGAACTGTTTTATCGGCAATCGGTTTAGGATCGGCCCAAGCGATTGAGCCAATCGTTATAAGAACCACAGAGAGGATTAGGGGTCGATACATGTTGGAGCCTTTTTTCGAGAAAGCGTTGAACGTTCTCATTTAGATTTCAGGATACGGATGGCGATTTGGATGGGGACTTCGGGTTTGTCAGTATGTTGCTCGTATGCCACTAAGGAAACACCGGCACCATCGGAAGCGACACAGGCTTGGGCTGCGGGGGCCGTAAAGGTACCAGCTAAGCGCGTTGTGCCCGAAACTTTCCCCTCAGGGGTGATCCGTGAGGTGAAGACCGCATCCGAAAAAGACTTTGCTTGCTTACCTTCTTGCGTTGCCTCGTGCCAAACGGTCACAAACGCTTCCCCATCCCAAGCGGCTTCCGGATCGCGAATACGCTGTTCTTTGCCCCCCACCAATAACGTGGCGGTTTGTTTACCTTCTGGATCAAGGATCATGGCATTAATCTGGGCAGGTCGGGCATCGCGACCGAGGGTATTATCGGTTGTCCAAGCAATCAGATAACTTTTGGGTCCTTGGGCTAAGCACAAAGGGACCCACTCGAAGCCTGGCCCGTGTTTACGGCCCCCGCTCTCGATGGCAACGGATTGATCGGCTTGACCTTGTTTCAGGAAAAGTCCCCCCGCGATGGTACCTGTACCCAAACGAATGTCACCATTCCAGATGACGAAGCTCTTGCCCTCGCCAGCAGGGGCGACCACAGGATTAAAGCGATGTCGATCTTTCTGAGTGACGAGAAGGTTCCCCCCCTCATCCAGCACTTTTCCTTCAGGCGAAACCCGTGCCCCGTAGACCTCGTAACGATCTCCACTGCGATAATCCTGCCAGACGATCTGGAAGGCTTGACCATCCCAAGCGACACGGGGCAAGGCTTGCCCGTTTGACTTCGAGCAGACGGCAATACCTTGCGGATCGAGCACTTTCCCTTCGGGCGAAACTCGGGCAGCGAAGATGTCCCAATCTTTGTTGTTACGCAGATCATGCCAAACCACCAGAAAGACGCCCCCTCCAAAAGCGACTCGCGGAGATTGCCGTTTGTTCTTGTCGGTGGCAATGACAATAGGTTTGGTATCGATCACTTTGCCATCTCGACCCACCCGAACGCCGACAATATCCGATTCACCGATTACCCCTTTGCGGAGATCGCCTTTCGCGAGCCTGCCGGACTGCCAGCAGACAAGGTATATGTCTTTCCCGTAAGCGACACAGGGCATATAAGCATCCTGTTCGTTCGAGACGGGCAACAAAATTTCTTGGCCGGAACTCGTCGCAATCAAACCCAGTAACAGGATAATCGAAAAGCTAAGAGGGTTGGTTTTCATAGTTCCTTGACTCCGTCAGGGCTAAAATCTTCTTTTTGGAAATCGATTCGGGCTTTGGCATAATGGCCTTTTCTGGTATCGATCCTGTTTCTCGAAGCCGTGATATTGTGGCACCGAGAACGGGAGGACGATTTTGTGTGGTCGGTTGTCCTTCGGGGGGCTTGGCCTGAAATTATTTGATCCGTTTCAGTTGAGTAGCAACAAACGGACTCACTCGCCAAGAGACGATATTTCCCTCTTCGGTAAATCGCATGGTGGCGTATACGGGGACCCGTGCAGGCATGCCTTCTTCAATGAAGCGGGCTTGAGGTTTCTGGCCCTTGGGGTTTTGGGGATTAATAAGAGTCAGGGCTGCGAAAATCTTTTTTTCTAGATCGAGCCGAAAGAGACCATCGGTATCCACCCGCCCGATGTAGAGGAATCGTCGTTTGGGATCATCGGGACCAAAAAATACGGTGCCTTCGTTGTAAAGCCTCGTCCCCTCGAAAGGACCGGCTTCGTTCATTCTTCTTCCCGTGTCCTTGGGGGGAATCGGCAAGACTCCATGAA
The DNA here is from genome assembly GCA_964518325.1 of uncultured Alcaligenaceae bacterium. Classification (GTDB taxonomy): domain Bacteria; phylum Planctomycetota; class Planctomycetia; order Gemmatales; family Gemmataceae; genus SKW135. The sequence goes on from CAZFDX010000361.1 coordinate 9,017, forward strand.
ACGAGCCATCCTTCAAATCCCAATACCAAACATACCAATTCTTCGAGCCGAAAGCCGTGGCATAAAGCCTTTTGTTGATCTCGTCATAAGCAAGGGATGCCCCCCAACCACCAATCCCCGAAATCGATTCTTCTAAAGTCAGGCCCAGAGATTTCTCCTTCTTCCCATCGGGGTCCAGCCAGAGCAGTTCCTTACCTTCGATCAGCAACACTTTACCTTGGTCATCTACCGTGAAGCCTCCGAAACCTTGGATGTTGCGACGGATGGTTTTGACTTGTTGTTCTTGAAGATCGAGCCGACGCAGGGCGTGGTTATTGGAAACATCGGTCATGTAGTAATAACGCTTATCCGGTGAGTGTGCCCAAGAACTCCGAGCATTGTAAGATTCCAAACCAAATCGGGCCCGTGAGAAGGGACCATCGAGAAACCCCCGGGCGCTACCAGCAGCAATATGGACCCATTCGGTCTTCTCGTCGTAGGCCAAAATCAAGTTACGGCCCCCTTGAGTGGGACCGTACAGCCGGTCCGGTTCACGGCCAAACGGTTGACTTTCACGGCGGGGACCATCAAGGAACCCCGGCGCGTTACATCCTGCAAAATTGGCATCCACTTCCCACAGCACATCGGGATGCCAGACCGGAATTTCAAACTTGGGTTTGGCTTTCTCTTCACCGACCAGATTTGGGGTGGAAATAAGAAACCAAGCGATGGCCAGCACTGAGAATTTCGCGAGGATGTTATGCGATCGCACTCCGACAAGCGATTTTCTAGTTGATACAAATAGGCGTCTGAACCGAACAGGTTTCATTAACTTTTGCATGATGCTGACTTCCATTGGACGTTGTTGAGATTGTTCTTTTGTCGTTTCCTTCGTTCACATCATCTTCTATTTCACTTCACTTTGTCGCGGAACTCTTTGAAGGCCCTTTGAACATCGAGGCGTTGACTCATGGCAGGGTCTTTCAAAGTGGTTTCAATGATCGGCAAAAGTGTTTTGGCCTCGACACCGATTTTCATCAAGGCCTCGGCTGCGGCCATGCGAACCGTGCCAGAAGAATCGGCTCGCACCGAATCGAGCAACGAATCTACCACCGATTTGGCCTCGGCCCCCAATAATCCCAAAGCACCAGCCGCTTGAGCGCGGGTATCGCGAGGGCCTGCCTCTTTCAGGATTTTTTGAAATTTCGGGATTGAGTTTTTGTCCAAAGGTTCTTCCAATACCGCACTTTTGCGATCGAACACCCGCACCCCCCGGCACGGCCCCTAAGGTATAAAGGGTTGCTTTGCCGGCCCGCAAATCGGCCTTGGTACCTTTCCCCAGAACGGGAACGTAGGCTTGTCGTCCGGCCATCATCGTTTCGATCGCTGGGGCCAACTCGGCGGCTTTGCCGGCATACCATTGATAAAGAAGGGTCGCATCGGAATAAATGGCGTACCACAGGTCCCAATCTTCCGCAGGACACATCATCGCGTACCATAACCCATCGATGTAGGCATGGCCGAACACACCGTAGGGGTCATATTTTCTCGAAAAAACCACGGCAATTTTGCCTTCTTCCACCCATTTCAGGGCATAATTCCAGTCGGTCTCATCGGGCTTGACGGGAACCGCACCTTGACCTTTGTGAGCGGGTGTATCCTTGAGCCGAAAAAGATGCCGCACTTTATCCCGAGGATATTTCCCTTTCAAATCCTTCACCTTGTTGTAAACAATAAGCCCTTTTTCGCGATCGAATTTTTCGACCTTCATGACCGTAACGTAGGTAGAATCATCGAGGGCTGCCCCCAAGGTTTGCACCGGCACCGTGATATACGCCTGTGCTGTTGAAGTGGGAACGAGGAACACCAGCAGAAGCAAGAATTGTGGGAGTTTGAATCGAGGTAAGTTGAATCGGGGAGTTTGCATAAAAATGGCTCCGGAATCAGTGAGGAGTAAAGTTCGTGATGAAAAGGAAATCCCTCCCCAATCGGATGGATTGGTGCATTTACTAACCCTCAGAGATACCACAAGGGATCGATAAAGTCATGTAAAAAGGGGAAAAGAGTAATTTTTGCAAAAGAAGTTGGGTACTATCGACTAGATTTTGGTGAATCCGCTGGTAGTTCTCGCCTGAAAACGACCTCGCCACAACAGATACATCGGCCAGGTTGAGATGCAGCTAACTGGCATCGATCACACCAATAATCGACATCGTAGAGTTTTCCATCTTTTATCGTTTGAACTTTCTTAATCTGAAGTATTTGGGTATTGGGAATTTTTACTCCAGTCAAACACAACTTGCGATTGTGCAAATCGGGGTCAAGATAAAGCATTCTGCTTACATCGTCCTTGATGATTGTAAAGAATTGACCTTCGTCAGTGATAAGAGCTATTCCTTCTGAGTCATCGTCAGCAGGAATACCGATTTTTTTCAGAGCAACAGCTATGGGATAAACCTGTCCCTGAAATGTGGTGGTTTGTGGCTTGACTGGTCCTGCCGCGATAGGAGGTTGTTTAAAGATTACAACGATTATTAAAAGTCTTAATAGTGAATTACTCATATAAAAATCTTGATCTCGAGTTATTTTGATTTGGGTTTAGTATAACTTAAGGCGATCAGAGCATAAGCAGTATCCAGATTGGAATCGCCCTCCATCCAAAGAGCGAAATCATTTCCCCAACTACCATCTTTACGTTGACGATTTGCTAAAGCCCGAGTGATGTCAGCCCGCCAATCATGGGCCTTACCATTCGCGTCGACAAATTCATCAATACCTAAAGTATCGAAACATTTTGCCATAGAAACAAGATAATAATAGTATCCTTGTCCTCCTGCCCCTTCACCTCGTCCGGGATGATAATCGACATTATAATTCTTCGCAATCCACTCGACCGCTTTTTTGTAACGAGGATCGTCTTTGCTGACTCCACAAATGACCAACGCTTTCAGACCGGCATAGGTCATACTCCCGTAACCCGGTCGAGGTGCATCTTCAGGGGATTTCCCACCAGGTGCGGTTCCATTTACGTAAACAAAACTACCATCATTTATTTTGCCAGCCCATGGAAGAGTATTGTATTCACTTTTTAGATTCTGTGATCTGCTCACAAATACGAGGGCTTTCTTGAAAGCTTCATCAGATCGATCGACTTTCGCAGCAACTAGCGCATCCAAAACGAAATGGGTGTTGGACATATCTCCCCGAGTTCCTGGTCCGTAACCAAACCCCCCATAATTGGGATCATCTATGGGTTTACCATCGTCGGCACCGATTTGTCCTTTCTTAAAATAAGTCACCGCTTTAGCGATAGTCGCATCATATTTTTTCAAACCCGAGGTTTGGAAAGCTAAAAGGTTCACACTCGTCATGTAATATTTGTGCCGAATTTTATCATCACCAGCTATATGTCCTTCTTTATCGTTGATAAATCCTTCAAGATATTTCAAGGCATTGGTAACCACTGGGGAATCGGCATTGACTTTACCCGATTTGAGTAAACCGGTAACCACCATCGACGTGATTCCGGGATGCAAGGTTTTACTCCATGTGCCAT
>CAZFDX010000362.1:0-1610 GCA_964518325.1 uncultured Alcaligenaceae bacterium
AGGGCGGCCGATTCCTACTTTCACTGTGGGAGTCAAATCGAAATGGTACGATGAAACGGAACCGGCCCTGCTGACGGCAAGGCACGTCGGTTCGACGCCGCACATTCTGGAATACGCCGATCGGGATGTTCGCACGGCCTATCCGGATTTGATCCGCGCTGCCGAATTTCCGGTGGTGGATACCTCCTCGGCGGCACTGCTCCGCTTGGCGGGGTTGGTGCGTCAGAATCATTACAAGGTTGTTCTCACCGGTGAAGGATCGGATGAGTTTTTGATGGGGTACCCTTGGTTCAAAACGAACCGGTTATTGAGCGGAATCGAAGTGGTTCCCGGAGTTTCGATTGGGAATCACCTTCGACGGGCCGCCTTGCGATTCACGGGCCAGCCGATGTACCCGATGAGTCTGATCGAAGCGGCGCAAGATGCGGTTGGCGGGCAAATGGGGTGGCTCGATCTTTATGGGTTAATGAGTCTGAATAAATTGCGTTTTTATTCCGAGCCTTGGAAACGCGAGTTAGTGGGGCGGACCCCCTATTTGGATTTGAACTTAGACACGGCCCGATTACGACAATGGCACCCGTTACACCGTGCCGTTTACGTTGGGGCTAAAATTATGTTGGCAGGACATTTGCTTGCCTCGAAGGGAGATCGCGTGGCGATGGCGAATTCGGTTGAGACTCGTCCTCCTTTTCTGGATGAGGATTTAATCGAATTTACCAATCGCTTGCACCCCCACTATAAATTACGACGATTACAGGATAAATTTATCCTGCGGAAGATCGCCGAGAAATATATCCCCACCGAGATCGCCCGCCGCCCGAAAAAGATGTTCCGCGCCCCGCTCAATAGCTTTTACCTAAATGATTCGACGGCCCCCCATTGGATTGCCGAAGTCCTTTCGGAGGAATCATTAAAAAAGACAGGCTATTTCGATGTGCAAGCGGTCCAGCATTGGAGTGGACGCATCGCCCAGATACGGCGTTCCCCCAGAAAAACCAGCATCGAAATGGGGTTGGTCGCGGTGGTAGCAACACAATTGTGGCATCACCTGTTCATTAAACCGGAACTTTGCTCGTTATGAGAATCCGGTGAGAAGAATCTAGTGAAAGGAATCCGGTGAGAGGATAAAACCCCGATCTGTTGTGTTGAGGGGTAAGGCCCTCAGATGGCCTTACGGGACGTTCAACCAACGATCGTAGGACTCCCACCCAAGGGCCTTGATACGGAGAAAGATCGAGCGGCAGGAGAACATTCTTGTGTTTTGACCCTCGTTGGTCACACGGATTTGATAAAATAAAGGATGGTTTAAGGAACGACCCGACGCATGAATTATTCACTGGCGACCCTTTGGCACGAACGACCCCGTTATATTCCGGGTATTGGTGCCGTGGCGTTTTCTGCGGTGTTAATTGCCTTGCAGTGTGGCTTGCTCCTTGGCTTGTTCCAAATTACTTCCATCCCCATCGATCATACCCGTGCCGATATTTGGATTGGTTCCCCCGAGGTCCTTTCGGTGGACTTAGGTCGGCCCATTCAAAATACCTTTGTCTCTCGGATCGATGGCGATCCCCGTGTTGCCAAGGTCGAACTGTATTACCAAGCGTTTGCCT
>CAZFDX010000363.1:0-3553 GCA_964518325.1 uncultured Alcaligenaceae bacterium
GCGCCAACCGACCTGTTCATTTCCCCGAAGCACTTCCCAAAACCACGCCACCGGACGGGAAGAGCCACTATCGCCCGAGAAAGGGGTCGGTCGATTCACATGGTAAAAAATGGCTTCCCGATTCAACCGGTGGCTATCGGCAAAGCGTAGCCAGTCTGTCAAAAGATTCTCATAGACATTGGAATAATTGGTGTAGATCAGTTTCGGCGTTTGCGGAGCGATCGCTTCGAGTTGTTTCAAATAGGCCGGATGAGGAATGACCACATCGACACTTTCCCTGAGTAGTCGTTGTTCGATCTCCCCAATGGGTGTACCGATGTAGGCCAGTTGAGCCACTCGAACATGAGAATACTTTCGCGGGATGTTCAATGGATGAACGGCTTCGGTATGCTCGCCGACAATCCCCGCCACGGCATGGGGTCCTTGGGGAACCAGGGGCGTTTGGGCAATTTGTGTCGTCGTGATGTTCAGCACCGCAGTTCGACTGGGACTACTCAGGGAGTTCAACACAGCCGAGTTAATCCCCGCCCAGCCAAAGGGGCTGACCGTTGGGAGTTCCCGTTCTTCTAGGCCTTCCAAGCGAAGGGTAACACGATGTTCACGCAAGTGCAGTTCCCCCAGATTCTCGAACCAGAGGGCCGACATACTCCACACCTGCAACGCTTGTCAAGAAAATAGACGGAGAGAAAGAAAAAAGCCCCCAGTAAGCCTACGAATCCATAAAATAGAACGAGTAGTGAACAAGATAGAAACAGTAGTGAACCCAGAATCGGAGTCCGAATCTCTTTAGGGAATGTTAGCTTCTTATCCTGCGCACCGTATTGCCCTGCTGAATCATGCCCCGCCCGATCACATCCTTGTACACGAAATTTATGCCAGCCTGCAAGGAGAATCCACCTATGCGGGGTTCCCCTGTGTTTTCGTGCGAACCAGTGTTTGTGGTCAGCGTTGCACTTGGTGCGATACTCCCCATGCCTTCAACCAAGGGACTTGGCTACCCCAAAGCGAAATTCTCGAACGGGTCCGTGCTTACCGAATCCCTTTGGTTGAATTCACGGGGGGCGAACCGCTGCTCCAAGTCGGTGTGCTGAGCTTAATCAAAACCCTATGCGATGAAGGGTATACCGTCCTGCTGGAAACGGGGGGGGCCGAGGATGTTTCGCAGGTCGATCGCCGTGCCTGTATCATCATGGACCTGAAATGCCCCGATAGTGGAGAAGCAGAACGAAATCGCTTCGAGAATCTTTCGTTTCTTAAACCCAGCGATCAAATCAAGTTCGTTATTGCTTCCCGTCGCGATTGGGAATGGACCCTTTCGCAAATCCAGCAACATCAACTCGACGAGCGATTCATCGTCTTGCTTTCAGCCGTGTTTGGCAAGATACCCTTGAGCGATCTGGCGAAATGGATTTTGGCCGAAGCTCCCAGTCGCAAGGTCCGCATGCAGTTACAAATGCACAAATTTATTTGGGACCCCAACGCTCGCGGGGTGTAACCTCTGTGCTTCTCCGACAGGCCAAAAGTTCCCATCATCCGGAAAATACCATCCCAACGTTCACGGAGTGTAGTAACCCTTGTTCTTTATGATGAGGTTCAAGGAATAACGAAGGGGGTTCTTGCGAAACGCTCTCAAGTGATTCAAGAGATGACGAAGGGGCTTGAGAAACGCCCTCAAGTTGTTCAAGAGATGCGCAAGAAGGACAAGAACGCAAAAGGTCCGACAAGCTGGGTAGTTTTGGGAAATCGACTAAGATTTTTTTCCAGAAGTGTGAAGATCAAGGCAGAGAACACCGATATTTAATTTTGTCAAGATCAAAAAAATTGGTTTGGTAGAGAGGTGTGCGTTCCCTTAATGTCAGGCTGACGGTGGTTGAACTCACTTAATTTCCATCCTCACGACCCGATTGGTTTCCCCCGGTCAATCGCTGTCGGGAAGACTCTCACCGGACCTCGGAACCCCGACGTTGAGCCAATCTCTGAAACCCTGTTTCGCAAGAATCAGGCCTAGAGTCTGTCGCATCCGTCGGGGTTCCCACATTTTCCCGCTTCCCAGTGTTCCCACATTTTCCCGCTTCCCCAGCGATGTCGTTGAGCCTACCCCTTAGCGGATTTTTCCCCTCTCGTTTCTCGTTTTATTTTCTGGAACATTCTCGTTGACGGATCAACCTCGTTGACGGATCAACGTAACACTCTGGCCCTTGGCCCGATTCTGACTCGACCTTTGGCCCGATTCTGACTCGGCTTGGGACGATCGAAAAGCGACTCCCCCCCTTTCGGAATCCACTGCAAAAGGTGGGATGAACCGAACGATCCTCAGTCTCGTAGCAGAAGATGTATGTAAAAGAGTTGGGAAGACCCCTTCCCGATACCCCATCCTTTTCCCTACAATTCACCGAATTGACAAACCTTGTTCTTCAAGGGTGTGGAGGATTAGAAGTGTTGAATGTTCGTCATCTGACTGTTTCGGCTTTATTATTTACCTGCTTGGCTGTGTTGGCTCAAGAGAAAAAAGATCCGCCGGTTGATCCCAAGGATAAAAAAGAACCCGCACCGGCCACGGGGGAAGTCGATTTTGCTTGGAAGTGGGAAAAAGATAAACCCATCTTCTCCCAGATGACCACCAAGACGGTTCAGAACATCAAAGTTCAAGAACTCAACATCAACCAAATTCAAGAACAAACCTTTTTCTTCAAATGGACCCCGTTGAAGGAAGATGCCGGCAAATGGACCGTCAAACAAACCATTGAAGGCATCAAAATGAAGATCGACATTGCGGGGAACCCCGTCTCTTACGATTCGACCGTGGATCAACAAGCAGCCGGTTCCAACACCGCATTGAACGATTTCTTCAAGAACCTCAAGGGTTCGGAATTCACCGTGACCGTCACCAAAGAAGGGACCGTTGAAAAAATCGAAGGTCGCGAAGCCTTCGTTGCCAAACTCACCGCAGCGAACAAACAACTCGAAGGCTTGCTGCAAAAAATTCTTTCCGAAGAAGCCTTCAAGCAAATGAGCGACCCCAGCTTTAGCCTGCTTCCCAAAGATTCTCCCAAGAAAAAAGCCAAAGATAAATGGGAACGCACCACGAGCTTGGACTTAGGGCCTGTGGGTGGCTACGACATCAAATACACCTACGAACTCGACAAAGTGACCGGCGACATTGCCGAGGTCAAAGTCACTCCTTCGGTGACCTACAAAGCCCCCAAAGCCACCGAAACGGGCGACGCTCTTCCCTTTAAGATCAAAGGGGCCGACCTGAAATCGGATGCTACCGCAGGGGGAACCATCAAATTCAACACCAAGACCGGACGGATCGAATCCTCGAACGTGACCTTGAAAATCAATGGGAAAGTAACCCTCGAAATTGGGGGCCAAACCAGCGATGTGGAAATCCGCCAAGAGCAAACCACCGATGTGGCCTACTCGGATAAAAGCTCACTCCCTGAACCGAAGAAATAATCCTTTCGGTTCCGTTTAAATCATCCCACGCAGGGCATGGAGAAAGTGTTTTCTCTATGCCCTGTTCTTTTTCTCACTCCGTATTGTTTTCGCC
>CAZFDX010000364.1:0-3478 GCA_964518325.1 uncultured Alcaligenaceae bacterium
ATTCTAAGGTCTGTTTGACCAGAGAATCGCGAGAATCGAGATGATACACATGACGATACAAGCCTCGAACAATTTTCTGCAACCGATGGGGTGTGAACCACGTCAACGGCTTCTCCTGAGGAGCAATAAACAATTTTAGCTCCAAGGGGTGATTCGTTTCATTCATGTAATCGGGTGCCAAAAACTTCACCCCTTTGATCCAATAACCACCGGTCTTCTCAAATAATCTCAAGCGCGCCTTCCAATTCTCCCATTCTTCCGGATCATCCGATTGCGGCGGATGACTTTCCCAAATCACAAACGGAAGCGTCGTCCCGTTCATTTGGGCATCCTCCTTCATCAGAGCGTAAAAATTCTGATAAAGGGCCGTGGCGACCCCTAATCCTCGGGCCATGGGGTCCACCGCCACATAGCAGATGTAGCCGCCAAATCGGGGGATATAGGTACCAAAGGTAAACCCCAGAGGTTTCTCTTCCTTCCCCTTTGATTGAACCACCGTTAAATGACGGCGTTTTTTATCGGGTAACCAAGCACGGGAACCGTCCGCTGCCCGACTGATCCACTCCCAAGGGATTTGTTCTCTCACGGACAACGAACTTTCGTACAACCTGCGAACCGCAGGAAGGACGACATCTGAAGAATCGAGAATTTCACGAATATAGAAACGTTTGGTCAACATGACTTTTGCCCCTCCAATGGGGTACACCTCATTTTAGCCATGCCCCCCCCTCTCGGCTCCGCACCCGAAGTGCGCCCGCAGAGGATTTTCTCAGCCACTTTTTCCTTAAAGTATTACCTATCAATAATTTATATCTTCAAATAATCTTCTTAATGAAATAGCTCCTTCCTCTTGACTCTCGACTATTCTACCAAAAACATATCTATCCTTATCATTTAAGTATACTTTTGGAGGGTTCCCCGAAATCGTTCGCGGTTTTTCCTGCTGGTATTTCTTCTTCTGCAATAGCGATGGGGGCACGAAACCTCACACACCAGCCCGAAATCGTTCAGTTTTCCGGTTTGTTCTTCTTCGTTTGGAGATAACTCCAAGGAACCAAATCACTCTGAACTCACCAAGGGAAATTCGCTGGTCCACTATCTCGATCCGGTCGAATAGGCTTGGCTTCCGCTTGATTCACCGAATGAATCGGTTCTCAGAAAATTCTTGGTCCCTTTTCACCGATCCTGTTGCGAATCCCTGTAGATGAAAATGGAAATTTTGATTCCCACCCTAGGGGATTTCTGTAAGTCAATCCATCAACGGGTTTGTTCTTGTTGTGAAACAGATGACATGGGGTTTTTGATGTCAGAATTATTGGATCGTTTCTGTCGATATTGTCAAATTCATACCGAAGCGATTGAGGGAGCTTCCAGTTACCCCTCTTCCGAAGGTCAACTTGAGTTGGGCAGGATGTTAGTGCAAGAACTTAAGGAGATGGGTTGTGCCGAAGTCGAGCAATCGCCCTTTGGGATTGTCACCGCCACCATTGCTGCCACCACTTCCAAAAGTGTTCCGGTGATGGCTTGGGTGGCTCATATGGATACTTCACCGGAAACGAGCGGGAAAAACGTCAAGCCAACGATCCACAGAAACTATAACGGGCAGGATATTCCTTTAGCGGGTGATCCCACGAAAATCCTGAGAGTGAGCGATTCTCCCGAACTCTCGGGCTATGTGGGCCGCACATTAATCACGACCGATGGCACCACCCTTTTGGGGGCAGACAACAAAGCCGGCGTGGCCGTCATTATGCAAACGACCAAGTATTTGTTAGAACATCCCGAAATTCCGCATGGTAAAATTCGCCTCTGTTTTACCTGCGATGAAGAAATTGGTCACGGGACCGACCATATTGATTTGGCTCATTTAGGTGCCGACATTGCCTACACCCTCGACGGTTTCGGCGAAGGGGAAATCGAAGCCGAGACGTTTTCTGCAGACAAAGCAACGGTCACCATCACGGGGGTCAACATCCATCCTTCGGTGGGCAAAGGGAAAATGGTCAATGCCATTCGTCTGGCAAGTATGTTTATTGATCGGTTACCAAAGCAGAGTTTGTCTCCGGAAACAACCGAAGGACGAGAGGGGTTTTTGCACCCGTATAAAATCGAGGGAGGTGTCGCCCAAGTCACTTTGCATATTCTGTTACGAGATTTTGATACGGCCAATCTCACCACCCAAGCCAACCTATTGAAAGATATTGCTCGCGGGATCGAAGCCGAATATCCCAAGGCACGCTTCTCCATCGAGATCACTCATCAATATCGCAACATGGCCGACGGGATCAAGAAAAACCCAAATGTTGTTTCGTTTGCGGTGGAAGCCACCCGTCGCGCAGGTCTGAAACCCAAACTGGGTTTGATTCGAGGCGGGACCGATGGCTCATTGCTCACGGCCAAAGGTCTGCCCACACCGAACCTCTCAACGGGGGAACACAATGCTCACTCACCGTTGGAATGGACCTGCCTTGAGGAAATGGAGTCGGCCTGCCGCGTCTTAGTGGAGTTGGCGAAAATTTGGGCGGAATGAATTGTGGCGGATATGGCAAAGAATGAATTGGGAATCGAGTGAGCGAACAAGCAAACATCGTGGGAATTATTCCTTCCCGCTATCCATCATTCCTTCCCACTATCCATCATTCGATTGATTCGTTCGCCTCTTGTTCGATCAATCCATTCCAATAGCTTTATTCGATTTTGGTTCCATCCGGAACGATCACACCTTTAGGAATCACGACGATACCATCACGGATGTAGTAGCAATCGCCATCTTTACGAAGCTCTTTCCCTTTGTAGTTAATGGTCACCCCGTTTCCAACTCGGCAATCTTTATCGAGAATGGCCCGTTCGATGTGGCAATCATCGCCGACGTTCAGGTTAGGAATTTTCTTTAGAGCGTTGCGGGCACGATCTTCATCGGTCTCGAAATGATCGGCCCCGATAATGACGGTTTCAAAAATTCTGGAACGTTTCCCGATCCGGCTGCGAACACCGAGCAAACTTCGTTCAATATCCGCCCCCTTAAGGACAACGCAACCATCACTGAGAAGCACATCTTTCATACGGGCTTCAATGACCCGACTGGCAGGGAGGAGTCGCCGACGGGTATAAATGGCACCATGAGCCGTGTAAAACTCGAAGGGGGGATTTTCAAGAGCCAACTCGATCGAGACTTGATGATACGACTTGATGGTCCCTAAATCTTCCCAGAACCCGTCGAATAAATGGGTTTGGACTTTTCGCGGCCCGATGCTTTTGGGGAAAATATCCTTGCCGAAATCTTTGTCGATTGGGTGTACGTTCAACAGAAGATCGAGCAACACTTCCTTCCGGAACAAATAAATCCCCATGCTGGCCAGATAATGACGCCCCGCACATTTGATACCACGCGCTTCGATCCACTCGGCAGGGGTGTAAAAAGGCTTATAGGCCTCGGGTGTTTGGGGTTTTTCGAGGAATTGAATCACACGTCCGGCAT
>CAZFDX010000365.1:0-7690 GCA_964518325.1 uncultured Alcaligenaceae bacterium
GGGCATGCCCCTTCCAACTGCCGGTTGTTCAAGACCCAAAGCCTGTTGGAAAAGGATCAAATTTGGTCCTTTGGAAAACCAGAGCCGAACCCTTACCAACTCGAATGGGATCACTTCATGGATGCCATCCGAAACGAGAAAGCCCATAACGAAGCAAAACGGGGAACCGAAGCCAGCTTGGCCACCGCCATGGGTCGATTTGCCGCTCACACAGGGCAAGTGATTACTCGCGAGAAGATGCTCGAACATCCGATTGAGTTAGCACCGAAGCTGGATGAACTTACCAAAGATTCCAAGCCTCCGGTGGAACCCGATAAAGATGGCAAATACCCCGTGCCGGAACCGGGTCGGAAGAAGAATCGCGAGTACTAATCGCTTCCCTATTTGGGATTTTGTCTGGGATCATTTCCGATTCCGCAACTTCCTAGCGTTGTGATTGCCCTTCAGGATGCTCAACCTTGTTTTTCCTCCGACTTGCTTAGCGTGTGAGCAACCGCTCGCAGCGGGGGAAAACGATTTTTGTCCCGACTGCCTTCCATCCTTGATTCAAGAGAAGCACTACACTTGCCCACGCTGCACCAGCTCCGTTGGGCGATTTACCGATGTTTCTCTCGGTTGTTCCCGCTGCCAGAATGTGAAATTTCATTTCGATTATGCCTATCGATTCGGCCCCTACGAGAACTTACTCCGCGAAGTCTTACTACGGGCAAAATTCGGGAAACTGCCGATCTACGGAGAGGCATTAGGTCGGCTCTGGGCCAAAACCGATCGAGCGCGAATCGCTCAACACAAGCCCGATGTCGTACTGCCTGTGCCGTTGCATTGGTGGCGAAGGCTTTGCCGTGGGTTTAATCAATCCCAACTTCTGTCGCAGGCATGGGCAAAGGAACTGGGTATTGCTCATGTTCCGCGTTGGCTCCGACGGGTCCGAGCGACCCCTCCACAGACGCAGCAAGTCCCCAGTCGGCGACGAAAAAATATGATCGGGGCGTTTCGTACTACCGTTTGGTCTCGATTTCAGGGATTAAAAGTTCTATTGGTCGATGATGTGTTGACCACAGGAAGCACACTCTCCGAAGCGGCTCGGGTGATTAAACAAGCCGGTGCGAAAGAGGTGATCGCAATCGTTGCTGCTCATCGTGATTGAATGGGGTCCACAACGGGATTCCGAAGCAATTCGACCCGCTGGCTGGTTCGCCATGATCGTTGCCTTTTCTCAGGAGATGTGCTATTGGATGACGTTATCTCTTGTGGAACGGTTTACCGTCGAGCATGGCTATTGAGAATTCGTTGCCGCCTCATGATTTATTGATGATGTCATGGGCTATTGAATTGAGCTATTTGATGATGCACGGTTTAGCCATGACCGCCACGATAATGCGATCCCCATTGGCGTTGGTCAGCCCCGTGCAGACGGGAACATAGGCACCGCAACTACAGGTGTAAGAAATTTCGCCCCCGACCGGTGGCCGTAATCGCAGAGTGACCTTGTCGCTATCTTTCTTTTGAATGAGCGTGATCGTGAACTTTTTATCGTCGCCCAGATCGATCTCTTTCGAGGCACCGATTTTGATATTTTGGTGGTAAGTATGTGCCAAAGTCAGCCCCGTAAGTTTGGGTTCCTTAACACGAATACTTTCTGAAATCGATTTGAGCTTCTCTTCCACAATGGCATTTTTCTCGGTAGCAATCATGACCAAGGTGGTCACGCTAATTTCTTCCTCCGCCGGAAAGATCGGCGTCACAAAAGCCAGCAGAATCGCAGAAAGCAAAGCAGAACGCATAGGGGAGTCTTATCGGTTGGGTTTAGACCAAATCATCGGGGGATGTCCCGGTTCAGAAACGACGTAGGTTCGCCCATGAGAGCTAGACTGCTCGTGATGGAATTCCACCTCTCCGGGTTGGGCCGCTTTCACAGGATCATTTCCTGCAGGGTGATGCCCGACATAGAAATGAATGTTCCCAGAAACCGAGTGAATCTCAATTTCTTCGGCTTTAGCAATCTCAATCACCTCAAAGGCCAAGGAATCCTCAACGTTTCGTTGGGTCATTTCAAGTAAATTCACCTGCGGGGCAGGTTCAATCGCTTCGGGCGATACAACCGTTTCAGGCCGTAAGGCCCAACCAAGTAAAGCACCAAGCAAAGCGGTCGGCAAAACAAGCCAAAACCATTTTTTGGAAGAATCAGGGCGAGTTGAAACAGAAGCCGAAGCGGGCATCGGGGGAGTGCTCAAGTTCCCCTGAAGATCAGCCGAAGCAGATATTGGGGAAGTGCTCAAGTTCCCCTGAGAGGTCGAAGAGCACGACAGATGGATCATCCGCAGCACCTCGGCCCATTGAGCCTCAGTGGGTTGCGGGATAGGGGAATCGGGAAATTCGTCTGTAGGCCATTTCATAGTTCGGCTCGTTTTCCAAGGAGCTTCAGTAACTTTTGGCGTGCATAGAATAATCGACTCATCACGGTGCCCACCGAGAGATTCAGACTTTCGGAAATCTCCCGATAGGTCAGCCCCCCATCGGTATGAAGGACAAAAACTTCTCGTTGACCATGAGATAATTCTTGGAGGGCGTTCGATAACGCTTGTTGCAATTCCTCGTGGATCAACTGTTCCATCGGGTCCGACCGAAAACTCCGGTCCGACTGGGTCGCGAGATGTTCTCGTGTGTGGGCCAACAGGTTCAGCCGACGATTTCTAGCTCGGCCAATGTCCAAGGCGGCATTACTCACCACTCGGAGGAGCCACGTCTTAAAGGAACTGCGTTGCTCAAAATCTTTGGCTCGCCGGAAGATTTTAATGAACGCTTCCTGAACGGCATCAAGGGCATCGGCATCATGATTGAGAAGTCGGTAAGCAACCCGATAGGCGGCATCTCGATATTTATAAAATAAAACATCGATAGCGGTTTGATCCCCTTGTGCAACCCTTTGCAAAAGAAGTTCGTCCGTGTCATTCGGCATAAGCCCGATCCTCAATTACAGACGATTTCACCGTCATAGGTATTCAGCATTTTATTCCACAGAACCAGCAGAACGAGAAATTTTTCGAGATTCTTCTTGGTGAACAAGGGAAACTGGGATAATCTAGGGTTGGCAAAGTAGAACAAACGATTGATGAAATGATCCCCCTTTGGACGGGTTACCAACCCAATGGGTTACCAACCATGAATGTGAAAAACCGATGGCATAACGCCCTTTTCACGAGCCTGATTCTGTTGATTTCGATGGGTCTGGGATGTGGTTCCCTGTTGGATTCCGGATACGGCCCGAAGGTAGAAAATGGCCCCATTGAAGTGTTCTACACCGATGGGGCCACGATGGAGGAAGCCACCAAAGTCGCAGCGATTCTCAGTAAGGAGACCGCCGAGGGTTCGGGGAAGAAATCGATCCAGTTAAAGAAGCCCAACGGTTTATATCAACTCCGTGTGGTCATTCAAACGGGGTTACAAAATGATCCGAGAACACATGTATCGATGCAAATTCTCGGTACGCGCGTTTCCCACGAGGCCTTGAATCAGGCCGATGTCGAAATTCATATTTGTGACGAACGATTTAAGACCCTAAGCACTTTCCCGCTGCGACCCGATTTACGATATGTGGTTCAAAATAAGAATGTGGAAGTGTTTTATCCTCAACCCGAATTAGAAACCGATGCTCATCACCTTGCCGAGTACTTACAACCCATCCTAGGGAAACCAGATAATTCCAAGGCCTCCTTCAAGATTGTGAAACGAGATACAACCTACGAAGTCCACATCGTACTCGCGTCCGGAAAATGGAACGAACCCGACTACGTCAAGTTAATGAAGGAAGCCGGTCAGGAACTCGGTCAAAAGGTCTTCGGGGGTGCCCCAACCGAGATGCACCTATGTGATGATGTTTTTACGGTTCATAAAGTGGTCAAATAAAGCTAGCCTATCAACCCAGCGATCCAACCTATCAACCTATCGCACTTCCGCTCATCGAAATCAAGTGATTGAAGAGAGCGAACCTATCGATCGCAGAGCGTCACCAAGGTTGTTCCATCACGTTGACGATTTTCACCGCCAAGCGTTTGAGGGCCATCTGCAAAGCTGTGGTACTCGTTTCGCCAACTTCAAGATAGCCCCGCCCTACCTCTTGAAGATAGACGGGTTGCGGAGGAGCAGGGATCGGTTTGGATCGCGGAACGGTTGGATCGAATGCAGGAATATCGGTTGTGAGTTCCTCGGTTTTGGTGGGGCGCGGATTACTCAGCACGATTCCCGAGCGTAGATCGCGCCAGACAATTTCTGCTCCCGCAGTGATTTCAATTTCGCGAGAACCGTTAAACGGAGTTCGCACCAGAACATTCTTAGTGAGTGTGGTCATCGTGGCTTGAAGTTCGGTATCTGCCGAATCGGGGTCGCTAATGACCTTCCAAGGGGTTCGCTTTTCAATCTCATCGACCACATATCGGGTCAAGATAAACTCCGAACCGCGATAAGGACCTGCTTGAAATACTTTGTTGGCGAACATCCGCACATAGACACTGCGGATGTTGGGATCGAATTGGGATTCGGTGGAATAGCCCAAGAGAGAAAATCCCCGCCCTGCCCGACAACCTAAGCTAGAAAGGAACCCTGCCCCCAATAGGCCTGCAAGAAATTGGCGTCTCCCGAGAGAAAAGTTCTTTGGTGAAAGGGTCTGGCTCATCGGACTCTTCTGGGTATTAGGGTTTGCAGTTGGCACGGATTCCCTCGGTCTAGGGACGCGGTTGTAATTCTTTCGGAAGATTCTTCGGGGCATCCTTCGGCGTTGATTGCTCCGAGGGAAGCTGGGCAATTTTGGGAACTTCCTTCCCTTCAGGTAGAGTCGGTGCGGGCGTACCGAGAACATACTTCAACATGAATCTTCGGGTCGATTCCATGAAGCTGGGGTCTTTCGAGCGTTCCAACTCGGTCTGGATTTCTTGCATTCGGTTTTTCGATTTTTCGACCCAAGTGAGTTGGTCGGGGTAACGTCGAATCACCAAATCGTAATAATACCAAGCACTGCCGTATTTACCGGTTCGACGGTATAATTCTGCGGTGTTGAAATCCTTTTCGGCTTGTTGGTAACGAACCATTTTGGTTTGTTCGTCGAGCATTTCCCCTCGAGAACGAACCATCTCGGGGCTGGTTGATTTGGCGAGGTTAATCAGTCGCATGGCCTCTTTGAGCGGGCGGCCATCGGCTTCGGGTCCCCCAGCGCTGTTCGTTTTGCTGAGAATCGCTAGTTCCAGCGCTTTATCACGAAGGGGGCTACGTCCATGTTGCTTGACCAGAAGGCTGAAAAAGGTATCGGCATCGCTGTATTCCCCACGGTGGAACTTCACGCGACCGATCATGAACAAAGCCTGATCGGCAAAGGGTCCGGTGGGATCGTGTTGATAGACATTTTCCAGCACTTCCAAAGCACGAGCTTCAGGTGCAAAGGTTGGCAGTCGGCGATCGAAATTGACCGGAATAATTTTCGAGGAGTTCTCGTAGGCTTCGCGACGTTTCTTTTCTTCTTCGCTTTCGGGTTCGGTGGGAAGCCCCTTTTTAGCTCGTTCGGCCCGTTCGAGTTTGCGAATTTCTTGCCGCGTGGGTTCCAGCCATTCATTCGCAATCAAGAACATCTGGCCACAGGCTCGTTCGCGATACACACCGTTGGGGAAATCCTTGAGTAAGCGATTATAGCCATCGACGGCACTGGGAAGATAGCCCCGTTCGCGCAGGCATTCGGCTTGATAGAAACGGGCCTTTTCTGCCACCTCGGGCCGATTACGTTTGTCGTCAGCAATGTCGGCAAAGATGCTTTCGGCCTCGGAGAATTTACCAGCTTTGAACAACTGTTCCGCATCGAGCATGGGGTTATTCCCCTTGCTTTCCGAAGTACGGGTCTTGCCATCGGTGACTTCATCGCTTGAGGAAGCAGGGATCACCTCACCGGCCCCAATCTTGCCGGTCACATCGCTGCCCCCCACAAAGGATGAACGGGAACCGAGGCATCCCGATGCCAGCAGAGAACTCCCTACCACACCAAGATAGACCAGACTTCGGACGGCCAAATCCATAGCCACTTCTCCCATCGTCCTTGTAAAGAAAACCTCACCACCCGACTAGGCAACAATGTAATCTGCCAAACGGGGACGCTTCCCTAATACCACACAAACCGTTTGTTCCAAGACCGATTTTAATTCATGTCTTTGTGCGTAAGTTAGGGAAACATGTCCCTTTTCTAGTTCCACTAAAGCCCGCCATCCTTCCGCTGATAAGGGGCGTTTGTCTTTGATGCTCGGTGCGCAGCTTGGGCAAATCACCCCACCTGCCCCCGCGCTATAATTCAGGCCCAATGATCGCAAGATCGTTTGGCCACAACTTCCACATTCATTCAATCGGGGTCGGTAACCCAGTTCCGATAACCACAACATTTCGTACCAACAAATCACACCAATGGGGTCTGCCCCCGTATTGAGCAAGCGTAAGCCCTCTAGGGTGTGTATATACAACTGTTCGTGGGGATCGTAATCTTGCAAACCTTCATTCACAAGCTCAGCCAAATAATACGCAGCGTACAGGTTGGGAAGATTGCTTCTTAAACCGTTGAATCGTTCCTCGGACCTTGCTTCGGTGAGGATTTCTAATCCCCCTTGAGGTTTTCGTAGCCAGACAATACTACAGACACTGAGTAAATCAAGAGCGACCTCGAAGTTCGATTTGATTCGTCGCCCCCCTTTCGCTAAAACTCGTATCTTGCCAAATTCCTTGGTAAAAAAGGTCGCGATCCGACTGCTCTCGCTCCAATCGGTTGTGCGAATAATCAGGCCGGTGGCTTTTTCTAGGGACATGATTTACCCATTTTGACAAAGGTCTCATCGGACAAAGGTATGGTCGGACTAATGACTCATTGAACCAATTCCTTGTTGGACTAATGGAGCCGACGTTTTAACTCGCAACGGAACGGAGTTGGGCTATCGTTTGTTCCAGTGCATTTTGGATGGCCTTTTCCCATTGAGGTTCTTCAGGAGAAAAGGGGAAGGTAATTCCGCGAGAACTATTGATGACGGCTCCAAGGCCCCCCTTGAGAAATGCTGGCCTGACATCCTCGGCGGTGCCTCCTTGTGCCCCAAAGCCGGGGACCAAAAACCACGAATGAGGAAGTAAACTGCGCAATTCTGCCAACTCCGCGGGATGCGTAGCACCGATGACGGCGCCGACATCCCCCCAGCCCGATTCATTTAGGGTGGATTCGTTCCATCGGGCCACCGCTTCCGCGACGTGCCGATACAACGGCTTTCCTTCACTGACGAGATTCTGAAATAGCCCCGAACCGGAATTGGAAGTCCGCACCAGAACAAACACACCTTTTTTGCTTTTTTTGGCGGTGTCTAAAAAGGGTTGCACCGCATCTTCACCCAGATAGGGATTCACCGTCAGAGAATCAGCCCCCCAAACGGGTAAGGTCCGCCCTTCAAATTGGGGACCCGTAAACGCGGCTTCGGCGTAGGCAGTGGCCGTCGAAGCAATATCACCTCGTTTGGAATCCAGAATGGTGAGCAAGCCATACGATTTTGCTGCTCGCAGCACATTTTGTAAAGCGACAAAACCTTCGGGACCACACGCTTCAAAGAAAGCCGCTTGGGGCTTCACCACTGCTACTCTTCTGGCAACAATTTGTATCACTTTGATGCAGAAGGCTTCATAGGCC
>CAZFDX010000366.1:0-6498 GCA_964518325.1 uncultured Alcaligenaceae bacterium
CCTCGGCAATCTCCACAACGCGAACCCCTCCCAATCCCGATGCGGTCGAGGCCTTACGGAGGGTCTCTGCCAACACTGCTTCAAAGACCCCTTCTTGACGGCGGTAGGCCCCACCGTTGGCAGAGCGGGTCGATTGAGCATTCGCCAAGTTATTGGCAATAACTTCCATTCGCAGCCGTTCGGCCGCCATACCTGTTGCCGAAATTCCTATCGCTTTGAAAATCGGGGTCATGGTTACCTTCCTGTGATGGCACTACGAATTTGGCCCAATCGAAACGCCACCAGCTGATTCATGGCCGTATAAATCAGGGCATTTTGCGTGAGCAGATTCGATTCTAAATCAATCTGCACCGTGTTCCCATCCACCCGTTCCACGGCCTCTTCATCCTCAACCACTTGGGGAACCAATTCGGTCAAAGATTCGCCTCGGTGCAGATTCCGAGCAACCAACTGTTCAAAGCTCACATCGAGCCTTTTGAACCCCGGTGTATTCACGTTGGCAATGTTATTGGCAATCACTTTATGCCGCAGGGCAGCGGTATCAAGCACCCGTTGATACAACGCCAAATTCGCTATTGATAGTTCCATACCCAATTTGGTCGGATAGAAATCAGGTAAACTTGAGCATCTATAATGATTGAAGTAATAATAAGGGTTCTTACGGTTATTTTGGATAAACTGAATGATTTAGGCAGGCATGCTTCCTTGAAACACCGTAAGAAGTGTCAATTTCTTCCCAGTCGCCTTTGACGATCGACCGAATGAATCGATGAGTCCCACAACGAACATTGACAACCTTGTTAGCCCGCAAGTACCTTCAACCATAATATGCGCATACTTCATACTGCAGATTGGCATCTGGGCGATCGCTTAGGTCGGATCGATCGCACACACGACCTCCGTCGGGCCGTGGAACGGGTCGGAGATTTATGTCTATCTGAAAATATCGATGTTCTTCTCGTGGCGGGAGATTTATTCAGCGAGTTATCTCGGGCCGATGCCCTTCGGGAAACGATCGAACACTGGAAACATGTTTTTACCAGTTTTCTCAGCTCCGGAGGGACCATTCTCACCCTGACCGGAAACCATGACAACGAAACTTTTTGCCAAACCCTTGCCAAGGCAATGGATTTAGCGGCACCGCTCGCCGACAATCCCGATGAAACTTCTCTGGGTCGATTATATCTGGCAACCGAACCGACTTTGCTCAAACTTCGGGACCGGCACAAACAAAACCTTGTGCAATTCTTACTTATGCCCTATCCCACTCCAAGCCGGTATCTTCGGACCGAAGAAAATCGACGTTACAACAGCCCCGAGGAAAAAAGTCGCAAATTAGAATCCGCTTTTCGAGAGGCCCTGCGTAAAATCCAACAGTCGCCGAAATTCGATCGGAACCTGCCCGTGATTTTAGGTGCCCATATTAACGTCGGGGGGGCCATCACGGGACCGAGTTTATTCCGCATGGGACAAGAGGATGATGTGGTCTTTGAAGCCAAAGAATTGACAGAGGACTTTGATTATGTGGCCTTGGGGCACATTCATAAGCCTCAGACTATCGGCGGCAGACCCCATGTTCGTTATTCCGGAAGCATTGAAAAGATGGACCTTGGTGAAACGAACGACCAAAAGGAAGTCACCGTATTCGAGATCGCAGAGGAAGGGTTGATCGGTAGACCCAAGTCGATCCCCTTACCTTCGACCCCCATCTATAACGTAGATGTTTTGAATCCTGCCGTGGACATCGAATTTTTACGCCAGAAATACCGAGAACCCGTGCAAGATTTGGTCCATCTCCATATTCGTTATAATGCCAGTCGGGATATTTTGGAACAGGTCCTCAAAGAACTCGAAGAAATCTTTCCTCGCTGGTATGCTCGCGAATGGGAAGAGGTTTCGGTATTAGGCCCTTCGCTCAACAACAGCGAGCCAAATCGCCCTCGCGGCATTGAAGAAACGGTTCGGGAATATCTGGAACGAGAATTACAAAATCATTCCGAGGAGGATCGGAAAGAAGTCCTCCGCTTAGCCGATTTACTCCTCCAAGAAAAAGACAAGGATTAGTGACTACACTGCACACACCAAGGAAAATGAAAAGGATGAATCAACAGGAACTATTCGATCTTCTTGACCTTCTTGAATGTTAAAAATCTCTAGTAAATCGAGAAGATCAAGAAGATTGGAAAGATCAGGAAGATCAACAGGCTTAGCAGGATCAAATAGGTCAAATAGGTTAGTCAAGTAGGTTAGCGAAATCAACAGGATCAGCAGGATCAAATAGGTCATCGGTCGATTGAACCTCAGGGCCAAAGGAGTTTTAAGGTGATTCCTCGTCGAGTCAAATTGCGTGGATTCCTCAGTTACAAGAACGAGCAAGAAATCTCCTTTGAAGGGCCACGACTTTGGATGCTCGCAGGGACCAATGGTTCGGGGAAATCAACGATTTTTGATGCCGTGACCTTTGCCCTGTTCGGTCAACACCGAGGGGGGGGGCAACAACTCGTTGAATTGATTAACAAATCCTCTAACGATGCCCTCGTGGAGTTTGAGTTTTCTTCAGACAACAAACGGTACATGATTAAACGAACCCTCAAAAGGGATAAGCACGGCGGCGCCAAGGGAACCCAAAATGCTTACCGTTGGTCGGAAGAAATCTCGAATTGGCAAGCGATTGAGGATACCAATCTGGCAGGACCTTTACGAGCTTGGGTGAAGGATACGATCGGCCTTGATTATGAAACCTTCACCGCCAGTATTTTGCTATTGCAAGGGAAATCGGAGAAACTTCTTGATAGTACCCCCAGTGGTCGGGCCGAGGTTTTAGCAGGAATTGTCGATCTGGAACGATACCAAAAACTGTTTGAAAAAGCCGATGCCAAACGAAAAACCCTGAAATCGAAGCTCGATACTTTGTCGGATCAATTGAAATTGATTCCGGAAGTCTCTCAGATGGAATTTTTGGCTGCCGAGAATGGGGTGGTCGAAGCGGAAGACCTTGTGAAAAACCTTGAGGAGCAAGTTGAAACCCTTCTGAATTTGGAAACCTCGGCCAAGCTGTATGCCGAAGCAAGTCGGCACGCTCAGGAACTGCAAACTCGACTTCAAACATACCAAAACATTCTGGCTCAGTCGGCAGATGTAGAAGCCAAATATCGCCGTTGGCTGGAACTGAAAACGGTGGCCCCGCATTTTGAGCAAATTTCTGAAAAAGAATCGGATCGCAGAGAGGCCGAACGCAAGGCCAAAGAACTCGAATCTGCCCGAGAAAAGGCCGAGGCCAAACGAGCGCAGTTACAACGCGAACTCGATGCGTTGCGCATGAAACGTAACGAACTACTCAAACGGCAAACCGAAATCGAACAAAGAATCAACCAGAACCAACGAAGCCTGACCGAAACAAAATCCTTGAGCACCTTTGTCCGTCAATTTCAGGCCGCGACCACACGCTTAGAGGTGGCACGAAATGAGTTGCAACGTCCACCCATAGATGCCGAACAAAACTACCAAAAAATTAAACAGCAAATCGAAGCCCGTTTGGCCCTACGGGAGATTCTGCCCAAACTCGAAAAACTAGCCGAGGCTCGAAGCCGACTGATCGAACATCGGCAACAAGAAGCGGAACTTCTGCGACAAGAAGCCCAAATCAAAAAGGCCGGCCAAATCGCGAAGGAAGAAAACGCTCAACTTCTCAAAACCCTCGAAGAAATCAAGCTCAATCGTCTCGAAGCGGAAAGGAATTGTGCCCAAGCCGAAGCCCTTCTTAAGCAAGCCAAACAAGCGAAACAAGACTTACTGAATCAGGAGGGGGCCAAAATTTGTCGTTTCTGCGGGCAGGCCCTGACTCCCAGTCATATTGAGGAAGAAAAAATCCGACGCGATCGAGCCGTAAAGGAAGCCGGTGCAGAACATTCTCGTTTAACTAAGATCGTCAACAACCTCGTTCGGGAAGAAGACGAAGCACAAACACGGCAAACCACCGCACAGGAAAATTACGAACGTCTTCGCACCGAGTTTGCCGCCAACCACAGTCAGTTGAAGGCTCTCCGATCGTTAATTGAGCGAGACATCGACGATTGTCGTTCGGCCCAGATGAATTTACCCGAGAAATATCGGCTGTTAATTGCCCTTCCCGATAACGAAGATTGGACCCAAACAACGTATCCCACCTCGGAGGATATGATTCGGCTGCGTACCGAAGCCAACGATTTGATCCATCTGCGTCGGCAAGCGGAGGAACTTGAACGCACTTTGAAAACGGTTCTTCAAGCCCAGACCACTTTAGAAAGCGCTCAAAACGAAGTAGATCGCTTACAACAGAGCTTGCTCAATTTGAACCCAGAGGAGATTCTGCAACGCGAAATCGACCTCGAAGCGGAATCGAAAACCCTGAACGAGAGCCTCTCGGCCGTCCGCAAGGACCTAAACAAAAACGAGAAAGATAGCCTAATTATCCAGAACCAATTGAACGAAGTCGCTAAAGAGGTTACCGAAATTTCGACCCGTTTGAGTGCCCAAGAAACCATCGTTCAACAATGTCGAGAAGTGATCGAATCGGTCAGTCGGAATCTATCCGAATCTTGGCGAACGATGGCTTTGAGTACCTCCTTGAGTGTCAAGTCCAAATTCAAGGCCGAACTCAACGAACTGCAAGAAGCAGGCATTGAAGCGAAATATCGCGAACTAGATGCCGCAAAAAATACTTTTCAATCGATCCAAAACGATTGGGAAGCCGCCCAAAAGAAGATGAATCAATATCCCAAAGAAGCGCAAGTTCCCGTTTCTTCGATCACCTTGGCACTGAACCAAAAACGGGCCGAGTTAAAAAAGCAAACCGAGGAGCTATCAAAAGCCCGTGAGCAAATGAAAGTCCTTGAAACCTATCGCCAACAACGGGCCGAGATCGAATCGAAAACCAAAGAACTAGCTCATGAGCATAAATATCAAGAAATTCTGGCCAAACTCTTAGGTCGAGATTACCTGCAACGCTATTTGGTTCGGACCGCAGAAAAACAAATCGTGGAACTGGCCAATGCCATGCTCGATCGGCTTTCGGATGGGCAACTTTATCTCAAACTCAAAGGGGATGAAAGCAGCACCGAAAAGGCATTGGAACTCGAAGCCTATAACCGCATCACACAAAGTGCGCCCATCAATGTTGCGTTTTTATCCGGCAGTCAAAGATTCCGAGTCGCAGTCAGTCTCGCGATTGGCATCGGAACTTATGCCAGCAAACAACATCGCCCGATCGAGGCAGTCATTATCGATGAAGGGTTCGGCTGTCTCGATCGCCAAGGCCGACAGGTCATGATTTCGGAACTTCAAAAACTGCGAGATCACATGCGCTGCATTCTTTTAGTCTCGCACCAAGAAGAATTTGCCGATGCATTCCCTGATGGCTATCGCTTTGAACTAAGGGACGGTTCTACGCAAGTTCATCGTTTCCAACGATAGTTCCATTTCCTTCCAATTTGGGAGGGAAAGGAGCTATCGTTTTTGCTAGGGGCATTGGTTTCCTTCTGCCGAGAGTAGTATATTAGCAACGATAATATAAGCCCTTGCGAATCGGGTTCGGATTGTAGTGCTTTGGGAGTTTAATGGATGACACAAACGATGTCAGAAACAAATTCGGGTTCTACAATCTCATCAGCCTCACCGACGAATGCCGAGCTAGCTCATCTTCTTCAGGGTTTGTATCAAAAGCAAATCGAACTCGATCCCAATAACGGATACCTTGTCGAACATTCCAAAGCCAAGTTCATCCTCAATCAAATTCGTACTTTTCATTGGTATCGACCTTACCTAGAGGCAGGGCACTCGGTTCTCGATTGGGGGTGTAATCATGCCCCCGATAGTTGCTTGATGCGGGCATGGTTTCAGGATCGTTTGAATTTGTTTAGCTGCGATTTTGTAGGCCCCGAACGCTATTCCGTTTTCCATGATTATGCCCGCACCGAGTTTCGGCAACTGATCGAACCCATTCAGATTCCCTTTGCCCCCTATTCCTTCGATGCTGTGATTGCCTCGGGGGTACTCGAACATACGGCCATGGATTATGAATCTCTCAAAGAGCTGCATCGGATTCTAAAGCATGATGGGATTTTAGCGATTTCCTACTTGCCGAATTGGCTCTCTCCGAGTGAGTGGTATCTGCGAAATATCAAGAAAAAAAATTTCCATCGCAGGCTGTATCGAAAAGGAGAAATCACCCAATTACTCAAACGCACGGGATTTTATCCGATTGATGTTCGTTATCATACCTTTATTTGGGAAAGGCTTTTTAGTGCCCTCGGGTTTCATCGACGGGAAGCACAACTCGCCAATTTTGCCCGTAAATTTGCTTCCAATTTTCTCGCCTCGACTCTTTGTGTGATTGCCCGCAGAGTGCATGTCATGTAACGATTGATGTCTTTTTCCGCTCGCTCTGCCGTCATATTCTCAACGTGATTGCTCAGAAAGTGCAGGTGCATTGCCGGAAGGAAAATGACCCATCTTTTACGT
>CAZFDX010000367.1:0-4528 GCA_964518325.1 uncultured Alcaligenaceae bacterium
GTTCGCAATCGATGACCCGATTCTTCCCGATGCCAATAAAAAAATCTGGCGTGCCCAATTACTGGAAGGAATCCGCTTGGCAGAGAAAGGAGAAAAGCCCGCTTTGGCCGATCCTAAAGGGGCTACTGGTAACGATCCGAAAGCCGCCGAACTCGCACGGGTGAAATCCGCTGCCGACGAAGCTGCCGAAATCAAACGCGGGATCGACACGGTGAACGCTCTCATCCGTGCCGGTGAAGATAAGCAAGCCAAGAAAGAAATCGATGCCCTGTTGGCCAAATACCCTACCTCCCCGACGGTCTTGGTTCTCCCCGATTTGCTCAACAAACGGATCACCATCGATGAAGTTCGGCAAATTCAAGCCGAGCAGGTCGATCGCATCCGCAAAACGATGGTTGGACTGGATAAGTCCGCGGTTCTCCCGAAAGAAGAAATGGAGTTCGATCCGAAACGCTGGAAGGAAATCACGGAAAAACGCCGACCCCAACTCGATCCGAAACTCAAAGCCATTCTGGTGGCGCTTGATACTCCGGTTTCTTTGAAAATGAAAGATGCTGCGTTTGAGGAGATCATCAAATCGATTTCCGATTCGATCAAGCAACCCATTCTGTTAGAAAAAGCCTCGCTGCAAGAAGCTATGGTGGAATCGAGTACCCCCTCCTCGATCGATACGCGCGGACCGGTCTCTGCCCGCACTGCCCTGAAGGCGGCCCTGGAACAATATGGTTTGGCTTACATCATCAAAAACAACACGATCCAAGTGGTGACGAAGGAACGAGCGGCCACGATGATGGAAACCCGCGTTTATTACATTGGTGATTTGGTTCGCACGGCCCCTGCGTTTCCGGACCCGCGCTTTGCCCTGCTCGATCAACAACAAATGCGGGATAATGTGAACGCCATCATCGAAACGATTAAAAAATCGACCGATGCCAGTTCATGGAAAGATGCCGGCCTTGGCGGAAAAGGGGAAATCACCTTCCATTGGCCCAGCATGAGCATTATTGTTCGACAATCCGCCGAAGTTCATGGCTTACTGGGTAAACAATTCTATAAATAAACCGGCCTATTCCTCGCCACACCTTCTACCCCAAGTAACCAACGTCGTAACCTAAGTAACCAACGTCGTAACTCAAGTAATCAACATAACCCAAGTTATTCCCATGTCGATTCGTTTCTTTTCATCTGCCGAATTCGAAGCCTGTCAAAATTTGATTGACCTCGCTTTGGTCGAGGACCTTGCAACCGCAGGCGATGTGACTTCTTTGGCGATTATTCCCGAACATCTACAGGGCAAAGCTCATTTTGTCTGTCGTGCCGCAGGGGTGATTGCAGGCTTGGATGTGCCAGAAATTTTGGCATCGTTGGTCCCGCAACTGGAATTTGCCCCCCTCAAAATCGATGGCGATTTTGTCCCTGCGGGAACCGCCGTTGGTGTTTTTTCCGGCCCCATGCGCTCGATTCTTACTATGGAGCGGACCGCACTCAATTTCATGCAACGGCTTTCCGGAGTGGCGACCCATACTCGGTTATTCGTTGAGAAACTTCAGGGGTTGAAATGCCAACTCTTGGACACACGAAAGACAACTCCCGCTTGGCGTTTGTTGGAAAAATATGCCGTCCGCTGTGGGGGGGGGGCCAATCATCGAACGGGTCTATACGACATGATCTTAATCAAAGATAATCATTTAGCGGCCCTAGCCCATGAGAGTAACCCCATTGCCGCTGCCATTCGATCGGCCCGTTTGGCCTACCCTCAACTTCCTTTAGAAATCGAGGTCGATTCTCTCGAACAATTGCAATTGGCCCTCGTCGAAAAGCCCGATTTTGTCTTGTTGGATAATATGTCACCTGAGCAACTTCGTCAGGCCGTTAACCTTCGTGATCGTTTAGCACCGCAAGTGCTACTGGAAGCCTCGGGGGGCATCCATCTCGATACAGTTCGCGAAATTGCTGAAACGGGGGTCGATCGCATCAGCACAGGGGCCGTGACCCATTCTTCTAAAGCGCTCGATATTGCCTTGGATTATGGTTGAGAGGGATATTTCACTGGGTACAAGGTCGGAAGGCCGAAAGGAGCGAATGGAACCTTCCAAACACTCACACACTCACTTGAGCATCTTTGCAATTTATTCCCGAGTCTCGGACCTTCCAAACACTCACACGCTCACTTGAGCATCTTTGTAACCTGATTCAGAATAATTTCCTCAATCTTGGGGGACCATTTGCTGGGTAAGCCGTAATAGATCATGGAAAAATCGGCTTCATATCCCCCCTCGTTCAGGATACGAGCCGAGGGAATATACGCGGGCACATCGTCGGCATAGGCAGTAATCCACACGGGTGTTTTGGCATCCTTCTTGATCTTCAAAGCATAATCGACGACCACTTCCCCCCCCAGAGAAACCCAGTGCAATTGATCGCCAAATTTCCAAACATGAACGGGGTACCCTGTATATTCGGCAGGAATTTTTTGCCCCGCTTCAAGGATTTTGAGCATCTTTTCGGCCCGTTTTTTCTGTGCCAAATTCTTGGTGAGCAAATCGGCGGACCATTTCTCTTTACTGGGTATCTCGCTTAAGGGTAAAGTCAGTTCTGCAAATTGAGCATCGATGCGAGCGGGCAAAGGTGCCAATTTCCCCTTCAGGGTATCGGTCACGGCCTCGGCCAATTCTTTGCCGTGTTTCTCGGCTAACTCGCGTGTGCCCCGAGGATGAGGATTCGCATCGGCACCGCAACCGCTCCAGAATAATGCGATGGCTCCTTTGTGTTTTTGCTCTAACTCGATTTGGGCAAACCCTGCATAATCCCCGCTCCATTCATAGCCCGAAAGTGTGGTATTATGGCACGCATAGCCAAACACAATGCCGATCAGTTTGCCGTCCCGTTCTACCTTAAGCACCGGAACCGAAGGGTCCGTCGGGCCTTCGGGATTCACCCCAAGCACAATGTTTCCGCCTTTGGCTTCGCGTCGATTCACCACAAATCGGGCTTTACCGGTGCCATGTGAAAGCTGGGCGGGGGCTAAATCTTTCAGAGCTTCGCGACACAGGTCGGCGGTCTTAACAATCAAATCTTTTGTATATTGTTTGATCTTTTCAGGCTGTCCCTCGGTGAAAGCAAACATATCAGTGAGGTTCCCATCAATCACCGGACCGGAATGGGTATGCGAACAGGCAAAGACAAAACCGGCCCGTGATAATTTCGGTTCTTTTTTGAGCAATTCCCACACTTGATTGGTGAACTGGATGGGCACACCGCATAGGTCTGCGGTCACGAACAGAAACCGTTCTCCGCGTTCATCCTCAAGGGCTAGGGCTTTTATGTAAAGGTCGTGTTGTTTGGCTTCACAAGGTTTGTTCCGAGAAGCGTAGCCGGACATCCATAACGGACCTTCTGGAGTAATCACTTTTTTGGCGATGCCGGCCTTGAATTCACCCGCATCAAGTAGGGGGGGGCATATCAACCCGAGGATAAATAGGGAGAGGATTCGCATGTTCGCTCCATCTAGGTGGATTAGAAACAAAAAGTGGTACTATTGACTTTACAACCCATCGTGCAGAAGAAAAGGGAGCCTCGCTTCCTCGGAGGCATGAACAGGCACTAGTCCAACCCAGCGAGCATCATTTCTGGGGCAGAAATATGCTTTGTCTGAAACATCCCTTGGATGAAATCATCCTTTGGATGAAACATCCTTTGGATGAAGTCATGCCTTGGATGAAGCAGTAGAGAAATCGTCAAGAAGCACTGCCCCGAGGGGGATTCTCGTCTTTCTGCTGCGGAGGGGAAATAATCGTCGGGATATTCGGTAAAGAGGCCGAGCGTGAAAGCCGTTGGGCTAACGCTAAACTCAGCCAACCGAATGACAAGGGCTGGGCCGAGTGCTGCAATTCGGCCTGTTCCTTTTCGATCTCCACCACATCCGAGGGGGAAGGGTCTTTGGAATACATCATATCGGGATCGTAGTTCATATCAGATTCTCAAAAATAGCCTTTCTGAGCGGTCAGGAAACGGTTTGTTGGTTAACTCACCCATTTGGCACCGACCTAAAGAAAGGTTGTGATTTTCGGATTTTGAAGAATGGGCAATTTGTCGCAAATACGATGCCAGAAAATTGTTGACCCAGATGCCAAAAATTTGCGAAAAAAGGTCAGTGAGCGACCGGATCGATGGTCGATTCCGAATCAGCCTGATCGTCTTCGAGCCATACCCCTTTCGTGATGGTGATACCCAAGGCCCGAATTTTATTGCGAAGGCTTCCTCGGGTGATCCCAAGAATTTTAGCCGCCCGCAGTGGATTACCGGAAGTATGTTTGAGTACCCGTGTGAGAGGTTCGCGTTCCATTTTTTCAACGGTCTCGGCATACAGATTTTCCGTGTCTGAAGATAATCGTTCCTGAATAAAGCGATCCCAATACTGTTCGGCCAAGCTGGCGGCGGTGTCGCCCGGCTGCGGCAGACAGATCGGATTGGCTTCACCGCCTACCGGGGGAATATCGTCGGCATGAATCACGGTACTCCGCGATTT
>CAZFDX010000368.1:0-3916 GCA_964518325.1 uncultured Alcaligenaceae bacterium
CGGCCTAAAACCCTCCGTAAGGTCAACCGCGTCCACACCTAAGGCGACTAAGTACATAAGTAACGCCAACACCATCGGGAAATAACTCACTTTATTAAGTTGTTTGGCACGCAATCCCAAAACTATCGAACCTAGCACCAAAAGGACGATCGCCCACCTCACCCGATGATCCGCAGTATTGGCCAAATGGGTCGCGATGATCTCGGGGGTTTCTCCCAGTTCGAGTCGATAAATCGAACTTCCTTTCTCGAAGGTTGCATCGACTCCGGTCCAACCTGCAAAGCGGCTCGACTCGACGGGGGTATGTGGGCGCCGTAATGCCAACCCCGAGGGCATGGAAACGAACCATTGGACCGAGAAGTTCAATGCCTCGCCTTTGGGGGATTGGATCGTTGGAAGAATTTGTGCGAGTGTCTCGGTATGCCAAACCCATTGATATTCGTCCGAGCGTTCGATCTGACGAAGGAACTGCACGTTCGCCCCCCAGACTGCAGAGATTCCTTTGAGCGAAACCCCTTTGAGTTTCGCCGTGTGCAGCCATCCTTTCTGAACGGGTACGGAAATCAAATCGAAGTCGGTAATTCGGGTTACCGAAAGGTTCTCTTGAGAGAGCTTCAGGGTCGGGGGATCGCCGAAACGCCAAGTGGTCGGCTCGGCAGAATCATTCACACGAAGACCTTCTTGGGGAATAACGATCGTTTGATTATCGAAACTCGGTGCGGAAATCACCCTCGGCAGGGTCATTTGTTCGGTGAAAGGACGCAGAAACGAAAACCCGAGTTTACGGCCCGTCATCCCTGCTGGGACTTCGATGGTCCAATGCCGAGAAGTTTTGTCAATCGATTCCCGAACCCGAACCTCGGTCGGCCAATTTCCTTTGACAACGGTCGAGCCAAAATCGGGCCAGTGAATCGAAAAAACGTGGGGTCGTGTCGAATCGAATTCGTCGGTTGCCAATTGTGCATCGATATGAATTTGCTCCCCCTGTAAGCGGAGGATGAGCTGAAGCGGGGGGGGGGCCACAGGGGGTAGCCAGCGAAAGCGAACGCCCCCCGTTTCCCCCAGATTCTGCACCCAGTTCCAAGTTCGATTCTCCTCCGAAAAGGTCGTGCCTTCCTTTCTTTCCGGAATCAGAATGTATCCCTCGGCGGGAGTGAGTTTCCATTTCAAACTCAGCGATTTACTTCCTTTCACGCGCAGGCTGGGCAGTTCCAAGAATTCGGATTTCGTCCCAAAAGGAATGTAGGCCACGAGATTAATCGTTAGCTGAGAGACTCCCTTTTTCAGAAAGATTTGGGCTTTCCCCCCGACCCGATTCCAAAATTGAATCTCGTCGTTCAATAACGCCAACGATTGCAGCGAACCTAGCCCTTCCAATTCCAAATAACTCGCACCGGCAAGGCCCGAAAGATTCAAGGTCCCCTGAAGGCTCAAACCAACAGGTGAATGTTTGACCGACATATTTCCCTCGACCGAGCAGGAGGATTTCTCGGGCCATGTTTTGAAGGTCACGCTGGGTTCACCGGTCTGCCCCCGTCGATAGGCGCTGCGCACCGGTGCAAAAGATAAATCTCCTGTGATGGCGGGGGCGATTTTCTTCTGAAAGGCCTCGGCAGAAATTTCGCTGGCTTGGTTCGATTCGAGATCGTGATGATCTTCACTTTTGAGGAAGCGCAACGCCAAATAGGAATCGGTATCCTGCGAGTTCAAACAACGAAGCATTTTGGCCTTGGCCTGAGGGGGCAACAAATTCGGCGGCACCAACTGCACGACGAGCCGGAAGCGGGTCGATATGGTCTCCGAGAAATCGACCAGAAGAATCGGCCAATCGTCCTTGGTTCGCTCGCTGAGAATTCGCCACGATTTCACACCAACGGGTAAGGCCGTCGGGTCCAATAAGCGAAGCTGAATATCCTGAGTCAACAACCCTTCGGGCACGGCCAAACGCAGTTGCGAGATTCCTCCACTGGGGATGCGATCGAAATCAAACACCGAGGTGACCTTAGCAAACGAACCTTCGATATTCCAGATATGACACGAGCGGGAACGCAGAGGTAAATCGATCCCCTTGGTGGGGATTCTCCCGCGTAGGTTGATGAATTTGACCCGCCCTAAATCCGCCGTGATTTTCTCGCTGTTTTCCGATTTCGATAACCGGTTGACCCCACGCCAAGCCATTAGACGAAGGTCTCGTAAAGAGAGGTCCGATTCCAAGGTCAGCTGACTCACGGGATGTTCCGGAATGGCAAAGCGAATTTCCCGTTCGGTCCCTATGGGCTTAGAAAGAACCTCGAATTGAAGAATCAAAATATGTTCACCGATTCCCTTTAGCTCGAACTCGTACCCCTCTTCGGTACTGGCAGAAGGAAAGGTTTCCGTGCCATTCAAAAGGGCCGAACGCAACCGAACCCCCGAAAGGGGAATTTTGAGAGTTTTGCTTGCCCGATCGAAAGACCGAACCAAGTAACGGGCTTCCGCACGAAATATATTCGCCTCGATTTTCGTGTTGTAGGTGGCACCAATAATTTGCGGCGTGGTTCGTTGCCCCCGAATCCGATCGGCCAGCCCAACCGGTAGATACCAAGTCGATTCCCCTGCATCATCGGGAGAAGTCACTTCGTAGATTGTGATGGTTTCGGCAAACACAACGGGGGGGGGCGAAGGGAAAATCCCGCTTGCCAACAACAGGAAAATCGAAACACGCACCCCCGCCGATTGGGAAAGCCCCTTGACGAACGAGGGGGTACCCATTCGCCAGCAGGTCACCAGAAGAATCCCTGCACTCAGGAGCATCAAGGGGCGAAGCACATCGGGCAAAGTGAATGAACTCACAAGAAAAACAACGCTGAGAATGAACAGGGTCACCTTTCCCTTGCGGAAAACAAAACAGCCCAAACTCAACAGCAGAGAAAGACAAACGCACAAGGCCAAACATTGGGGAACATGAACCAGCCACAAGCCGGAATGACGATGTGGGATCGAACGCCACGTTTCGGAAGAATCGGCATCCACGAACGGTTGAATCAAGGTCTGCCATCGCGAGGATCGAGCCGAGGGTTGGGGCTGATACCAATAGCGACTATTCAGCACGGTCCAACTGGGTGGCAAAACCCATGTTTGTTCGATGCCGGTCGTGTTGTTCTCCAATTGAGGTAACGGGGGCTGAAGATGCTGCAAGGCTACCCCGCGTCGGAAAGGTTGCTCGTACTCAATCTCAATCGGCAGGGGTTCCCGAGCTTGGGGAATCGCCAAAGGCTCTTTCGAGGGGGGGGCTAATTTCTCACCGATTTTGATCGAAAGGATACGGGCCTTTTCAGGCCAAGAAATGGGCAATTCTCCCCCCGAGAGGGCACGAACTCGAAACCGGAGGGTCGATCGCAGTCGATCCGTTGCTGCCCAGACGGTTTGTAATTGTGCGCCCGAGACCTCGATTTGATCTTGCGATTCCGACACACGCACACGCAACAGGTTCGGGACGCCGATGCGAGATTCGTATCGGGCCGAGCGCTCGGCGTTCGGAGAAGGATCGGCACAATCCAACTGATAGCGAGCCGGACAGGAAATCTCGCTGGTCATTTGACTTCCCAATACGATGGGCAAAGTGGTCCAACGATCCGCAGGCCCCGAGCCTTGAGCCACGAAGGTAAGCGGTTGCTCCATCGGTTTACTGAAATGGAATTTGTGGACCGAGCGCGAGGGAAGCCCCCAACCCAGAAGGTCGGGGCTTGGTGCCAAAAGTCGGAGTAAATCTAACATCTCAGCCGAGAGAGTGGTTTGCTCGCCAAGGGGGGACCAATTCTGCAATTCCCGAGGGGCAACAATAATCACATCCGAAAGTTTGCCACTTTGTGGGGTTACGGTTAAGCGGGTCGAAATCCGCTCGGGACTGATCTGAGCGATCAGGTGGGTCCGCACA
>CAZFDX010000369.1:0-8911 GCA_964518325.1 uncultured Alcaligenaceae bacterium
AAACGTAATCGGTACAAGAACTTGGTCTCGAAATGAAGAGAGGGGAATATCCCTCTCTTTTTTGTTGGGGGGGTGATTCGCAAACCAGAATGTTACTAACCAAGGCTTGCCCGAATTGGCTTTTTAATGAGGCGAAGGGGAATCGATGGGAAGGGGCAGAAAATTTTAGGCCAAGATGTCTTTGATTACGGTGCCATGCACATCGGTCAAGCGGAAGTCGCGGCCACTATATCGATAGGTGAGTTTTTCGTGATCGATTCCCATTTGGTGCAAGATGGTGGCGTGCAAATCGTGGACGTGAACCTTTTTCTCCACAGCAGCAAAGCCAAACTCATCGGTCGCACCATAAGCGAGGCCTCCTTTGATCCCACCGCCAGCGAGCCAAACCGAAAAACCATGATGGTTATGGTCGCGGCCTGTACCTCCTTCGGAAGTCGGAGTTCGGCCAAATTCCCCCCCCCACAAAACAAGAGTTTCGTCGAGCAGCCCAAGGCGTTTGAGATCGATCAGCAGGGCCGCCGCAGCTTTATCGCTGTCTTTGGCTTTATTCCGGTGACCCGCTTCGATATTCCCATGATCGTCCCAAGGTTGACCAGCCCCGTAATAAATTTGAACCATCCGTACCCCCCGTTCGACTAATCGTCGGGCGATGAGGCAGGCATCGGCAAAATACCCCTTGCCGTACAAGGCACGGGTTTCGGCCTTTTCCTTGTTCAGATCAAAGGCTTCCACAGCTTCAGTTTGCATTCGGAAGGCCATTTCCAACGATTGAATTCGGGCATCGAGTTGGTCGTCGCCCCCTTTGCGATCCTTGTGGAGACGATTCAGTTCGTTCAATAAGTCGAGTTGCTTCCGTTGGGAATCGGTGCTTAAGGAACGATTCTCGATATGTTCGATCACCTTTTTCGGGTCCAAGCTGGAAATGTGACATCCTTGAAAAACGCCTGGAAGAAAGCTATTGCTCCAAAGTTGGGGTCCTACCACAGGTTTGCCCGGACATAAAACGACGAAGCCCGGCAGATTCTGGTTTTCGGTTCCAAGCCCGTAGGTCAACCAAGACCCCATCGAGGGGCGGATCGGTTGTTGATTTCCACAGGTCATCATCAACAACGAAGGTTCATGATTAGGAACATTCGTATGCATCGAGCGAATCACACAAATATCGTCGATGCATTTGGCCAATTCGGGGTACAATTCCGAGACTTCCACACCGGATTTACCCGCTTTGGTAAATTTGAACGGCGATTTGAACAAGGGGCCTGTTCCCCGTTCGGTTTTGAGGTCGGCCGCAGGGGGCTTTTTGCCGTGATATTTTTCTAGGGCCGGTTTCGGATCAAACGTATCGACTTGGCTAGGTCCCCCGTTCATAAACAGGTGAATCACATGCTTGGCCTTTGCTTTGTGATGGCCGGGTTTCGGTGCCAAGGGATTTTTGGGAATCTCTGCGGCTGCGCTTTCATTTTGCAATAACCCTGCCAAGCCTAAAATACCCAAACCGGTTCCAGTTCGGGCGAGCATCTCGCGTCGGGAAAAAAAGGGGAAAGTCATTGGTTCTCTCGGGTTTGAGAAAGCAAATCCATCTACCACATACCTAGGGCGAATCAATCCACATACATAAATTCGTTGGCAGCCAACAAGGCTTGGGCGAGTTGTTCCCAACGACTGAGTTTATCCTTTTGAGGATCGACGGGCAATTTCAGATAGGCCAAGGTCAAGGCCAATTCTTTTTCTTGGACGGGGCGACCAAACGCCAATTGGAACGCTTTTTTCACTCGTTCGGAATCATCTTGAGCGAGTTTTTCCAAACGGGCAGCAAACGCCTTGGCCTGTATCGTCATGAATTCACTATTCAAGGCAAATAATTGTTGCTGGGGGACCGTTGTTTCGTTCCGTTTCTCGGCAGAGACGTTGGCATCGGGGAAATCAAACAGACGTAATAGGCTATCCAATTCATGGCGAGAAACTTTCGCATAAACGGTGCGGCGTTTATAGTTGGGGTTTCGCAAATCCCCCGTAGGTCCGCCCATTGTGGTATCTAGCAAGCCCGACACGCTCAATAAGCTATCACGCCACGATTCCACATCCAGCCGGCGACGATTGGCCCGCCACAAGTAGCGGTTATCGCCATCGATGCTGGCATTCTCGGTGTGATCCTGTGCCGAGAGTTGATAGGTCTTCGAGTTCAAAATTTGGCGGTGCAGCCACTTAATCGACCAACCATTTTGCATAAATCGCACGGCCAGATCATCGAGCAATTCCGGATGGGTCGGCTTTTCGCCGAGTAAACCGAAATTACTCGGTGTATTGACGATTCCTTTGCCAAAGTGCCATGCCCAAACCCGATTCACAATCACCCGAGCGGTCAACGGGTTTTTCGGGTTAATCAAATCATCGGCCAAATTTAATCGCGAGTAATCCTTGTGCGAACTATGGGGCAGAACCTGAAGGAAGCCTTTGGGAGCCGGTTCCCCTTGCTTGTAAGGATTCCCGCGAATGTATACCTTCATTTCCTTCCCGCCACCCGAAATGCCATGAGCGATCGGCGGAGCGGGAGGCATCGATTTTTTCTGGGCATCAATCTGTTGGCGAATTTCGTCAAGCTCTTTCTTTGTATCGGCCGTGCCGAAAGTCTTTTCCCAATTATTAACATCGACAAAGAAAGGGGCCGTGGGGTCTTGCACCAGACCTTGTTGAATCGGTGGGGCGTGTTTAGCTTGTGTCGCTTGGGTATGCAATTGCTCAATCGCTTTGCTGATTCCTTCGGGGGCGGTGATTTCTTCCCACTTCTTGATATTTTTCGGAAGCTCTTTCATAAGGGCATCCCGCAGGAATTGCGTCGGTCTACTATTCCCTTCGAGAGCCTT
The DNA here is from genome assembly GCA_964518325.1 of uncultured Alcaligenaceae bacterium. Lineage (GTDB taxonomy): Bacteria > Planctomycetota > Planctomycetia > Gemmatales > Gemmataceae > SKW135. The sequence continues at coordinate 2,865 of CAZFDX010000369.1, forward strand.
CACCCAACGATCTAAAAAGTAAACGTGTAAATTTTGCTGCTGAGCCATTTTCGTAAGGTTCGGTTTTCCTCCCGATTGCTTCCAAACGACCATTTTCCAAGCGGCCAAAGCATATTCATTCGTTTTGGAAATTCCCTGTTGTGCGGTCTCCTTGGCTTTACTGGCCACAAGATTTTTCAAACGATCTTCGATCTGTTTTAATTTCCCCGCAGCTTCTTGGTAGACCCGAACCTCTTCTGGGCTGGCCAAGGGAAGATCGGCTGGGTTAAACCCGTTGAAAATCCCCGCCAGAGAATAATAATCCCGTGTGGGGATGGGATCGAACTTATGATCGTGACAACGGGCACAAGAAACCGTTAATCCCAACAAGCCCCGAGTCAAAGTATCCACGCGATCATCGAGTTCATCGGCAATGGCCACTTCCTTTTGGGTGTTTTTGTAGTACTCGGCTCCTAAACCTATGAATCCTAAACCGGGATAGCGTAAGGAAGGGGGACCGACACTCTCGGGCAGCAGATCGCCTGCAATTTGGAAGCGTAAAAATTGATCGTAGGGCATATCCTCATTAAACGCTTGGATGACCCAATCTCGGTAGCGCCACGCCTGTGTTTTGGGTTTCACCGCAAAGGTATGGGCCTGATCCTCTGAATATCGGGCTACATCCAACCAATGTCGGCCCCAGCGTTCCCCATAGGCAGGCGATTTGAGTAAGCGATCCACCAGTTTTTCAAAGGCATCGGCCGCTGGATCGTTCACAAAATTTTCGATCTCTTCGGGGGTGGGTGGTAAGCCAATCAGGTCAAACGTGACGCGACGAATCAAGGTCGCCCGATCGGCGGGGGCCACCGGTGTCAGTTTCTTTTGGGCATAACCGGCGGCGATCCATTGATCAATTGGGTTGCGATTCCACTCGGCATTTAATGCCTGCGGAGCCGGCACACTTTTTGGGGGTTGAAAGGACCAATGTTTTTTGCCCGCTTCGAGATCGATTGTCTTCGCTTCGTTGGTGGAACCCGTCCGAGGATCGGGCGCCCCCGCGACAATCCAATCTTCAAAATCCTTGATGATTTTTGAATCGAGTTTTCCAGCAGGGGGCATTTGCACATCGCCCATGTATCGCAGCGATTTCAGCAAGGTCCCTTCGTTTGGTTTTCCGGGCACCACCGCAGGGCCACTATCTCCCCCTTTCAAGAGAGCTTCCTTGGTATCTAGACGCAGCCCGCCTTTTAATTTCCCTGCCTTCTGCGATTCTTCCGAATGGCACTTGTAACAATGTTCCGTAAGAATGGGGCGAATCTTTTTCTCGAAATGTTCCAGTGCTTTGGAATCGTCTGCTAGCACCGGTGCGAAGCCTACGATTGGGAACAGAACCAAACAAGAGAGATACCGCATGAAGTTTTTTCCAAACAATGAGTTTGACGCGGATTCGACCGCCGAAGGTAGGTATCCCTAGTTTAACGAAACGAGATAGGGGAATGCAAATCCTTTTTTTGAAAAATCTGCATCTGCCCTTGAGGTCATTGGGAAAATTCAGGGAAGGATTCCCGTCTCCAATGGGGAGGGATTGACCCTCAATCCACCCGATGAAGCGGCATCATGTCGCTTCATCCTGTTGCATTTGGGTCAGAAACACCCGATGGGATGAAGCGGCATCATTAAGCGGCGTAATGTCGGGTAATCAGGTCATTTTGCAACCATAATAATTTGTTGAAAGCGCGAAGGGTTTTGACCTCGGTTTCTCGATCCAATTTCAAGTTCAAAATGGTGGCCACTAAGGCATCCGAAACGAAGCCCATGAGAGCATTCATTTGCACCAAAGGAACCACAATTTCGCGATTACCTGCCTTGGCGGTGTGAATTTTCCCAACCATGTCCAGATATTCTAACATCTTGCCATCGTAGGGTTTCGTGACCAAATTCACCAAATACCGCGACAAATGCTGCTTGCGAAAGGCAATCTGCGGATGGTCCATCGTCAATTCTTCTAGGTTTTGTGGAATCGCCCCATCGTAACCGGCCTGCCGAGGCAAGAAATGCCGCCAAGTGGCCGTGTACTTGTGAAGCTGATTGTAAACCGCATCGACCAAACTGGGAACTAACGGTGCCAATAACGGAGCTGCCTGATGGATGGCCGCTATGTCATCGGCTCCAAACCCGACAAACTCCAACAAGTACGAGAATCGTTCCCCCAAATCGGTTTCGAGTTTGGCTTCATCGATTTTTTTCATGGCCATTTTCTCCTATTATTGGTTAAGGAATCATCCAACCAGATTAAATTGGATATTTATGTCCTATTTAACCGTTCAGGGGGTTCCCTGTCAACCTAAAATCAGATAAAAAAGTCCAAAATAGGTTTTTATGCTTTCCGATACCGTTGAATATGCCCTCCGCGCCGTGGCCTTTCTGACGAGCCAAATGCCCGAAGCCCAAACTACCCCTCAGATTGCCTCAGCCACAAAGGTTCCCGAATCTTATTTGTCGAAAGTGCTTCAAGCGTTGGTTCGCGCGGGGATTGTCCATTCCAAAAGAGGGGTCGGCGGAGGAATGACCTTAGCGAAAAATCCAGAGACTCTTTCGATATTAGAAGTGGTCAACGCAGTCGATCCGATCAAACGAATCACGAGTTGCCCTTTAGAATTGAAATCGCACGGGGTGCGTTTATGTCCATTGCACAAAAGGTTGGATCAAGCGTATGAAATGGTCGAGCAGGCCTTTGCCAGGACCACTCTCAGTGAAATTCTGAACGAACCCAGCGAAAGCACCCCACTTTGCGAAATAAAAATGAAGTCCTAACAAGGCGAGACCGATCGAAGAACATGCTCCTATCACGAGGGGGAGCTGATGCCGATCCTATCCCTAACCGAGTGAGCCGCTGCAGCAGGACTTGGACTCAACTTGCCTTACACGGATGAGAGCTTAATTCGCGACGCCGATCCAGAAGCTAAAGACTTGACGTCGATCGTCCGGACCACTGCGGATCGGGAAACCAAAATCGATGGCCAACGGGACTGGCCCCAGAACCTGTGGCATCGAGATTCGAAAACCAAAACCGGCCGTGACCCGATAATCCCGAAGGCTAATCGATTGTCCCACGGTCCCCGAATCGACGAAGCCAACCACCGAAAGAGCATCGCTAGGTACCACAGGAATTTGATACTCTAAGCTATTTAAGAATGAGAAAGTCCCCCCGACGTTGTAGCCATTTTCATGAGGCCCCACCCCGCGGAACTGGAAGCCCCGAATGCTTCGGAACCCCCCTGCATAAAATCGTTCGTAAACGGGGGCATTATCCCCCGCATACGAGGCCTGAGAACGGAAAGCTAGCACATGCCGCCCCGTCCCATCGAGCCGTTCCCACGTAGTAATGTAGTTACTGAATTCCGCATTCAACAAGGGGTATTTGTAATCGCCAAAAATCTGTTCGTAGTTGGCTTCAAAAACGCTCCCGCGTGTGGGACGAATGTAACTATCTCGGGAATCGCGACGCACACCAGCACCTATCCCCGCGAGAACGCTAAATCCCTGATCTTCGCGAATGCTTTGCGGCACATCCCAAGGAAGATCACGCACGGTCACCCCCTCGATTCGCGAGGTTATGCTGGCAGTCCAAAGGCCAGTGATTCTTCGGCCCACGGTGGCACGCCCCCCCACGCGATCTTCGCGAAATTCGTTAAAGGCCCGGTTAAAATAATAGCCACTAAGTCCCAAACTATACACCGACTGAAACAAGGCCGGATCACGCCAACTCACACTATAGCGTTGAAAGATATTTCCAGGGACAGCCTCCAAACGAAATTCTTGCCCCCCCCCTCGGAAGGCTCGACCTGCCAAAATATCTTCAAAACTCGTGGGGAATCTCAGAATGTCAAAGTTCCGTTCATTCAACACAATCGAACCGGTAATCCCCGCATCGGAGTTGACCCCCGCCCCGATCATGAATGAACCTGTTTGCGCCTCTTGCACTGTGACTAACACATCTTTAATCGGGCTATCCCCCCCCCGATCGAGTAACTCAATCGTTGGTCGAATCCCGTTCATCGGGTCCACTTTAAACAACCCCGAGCGTTCCAAGAGTTCTCGCGAGGCTTCTATCGAGGGGAAAGTCAATACCTGTCCCGGTTCGAGTAAAATCCACTGACGAATCACACTATCGCGGGTCACCCCGTTGCGGTTGTTGATGATCACTTCCCCCACGCGATATTGGGGAGCTTCTTGAACTTGATAATTCACGTGAACCACGCCGGAACCCCGTTGCGGTTCGGGATGCTCTTCACGGATGTTGATGGGCCGACCATCGACCCCGTAGAGGTTTTTGATTCTTTGAAGGTCCCCTTCGATCACTCGCTTTTCGTACCAATTCCCTTCGCGAAGTTCGGTGTACTCCAAAAGCGTTTGTTCGTTGTAGGTGGTGTTCCCGCTGATTTTCACCTTACCGACCTTATAACGCTGCCCTTCCGAAATGTAAAACACCACGCGAACGTACCGCAAATCATCCGAAGGCTCCAAGTAGCGAGAAACTCTCGCATCGAGGTAACCTAAACCATGGTAGTAATCGTTGAGCTTAGCTACATCTTCATCAATCTGTTGCAATTTGAAATCGCCGCCGAACAATCCCCCTAATTTGGCTCGGGAAATACTCAGTTGCTCTTTCAAGCGACCGGTACTAATTCCCGAATCGTGTTTGCCGACAAATTTAATATCAATTCCCTCAATCTTCACGATGGGGCTTTCGGCGATGTCGAAAACGACCCGTGTATCATCGAGTTTCTTTCCCTCGACAATCTCGACGCTGGTGTAAATACGTCCCTGATCCTGATATTTTCGCAGGATATTTAATCGGGCTTGTTGCACAAGAACGGGCGACATGGCCATACCTCGACGCAAGCCGGAAAGTTCATCTAGCTCTTCTTTGCTAATGTGTTCTGCCCCGCGATAGATCACATCGCGAATAAAATTGGTTAACTCTGTCACGAACACCATGACCGTCAAGGTACCGTCGGGCTTTTCGATCGTCCGCACTTCGATCCCATTTGGGGTAAACCAACCCTTGGAATAAAGCCGATTCACCCCCTCTTGTACCCGCTCATCCTGATACGGGGTTCCCACACGAATACCCAATAATCCAATAATCTGATCGGTATCGCGGACCCGATTCCCTTGCACTTTGATTTCGGCAATTTCCTTACCGGTCGGAGGAGCTGCGATTACCGAGGTTGGAATGCTGAGAACGGCTAAAGTGATAGCACAACAAACCGTTGACAGCATTGACCCGTAGTCCCGGAGCATAGACTCTCCCCCAAAAACGTAAATCTTTCTCTATCCCTTGGGGCAGATATGATTGTTTGAAATTTGTGTCAAGGTGGACTCTTTTCGGGTCGGCAACCAGCTAGAGAACGCTGATAATTTAGGTAAAACTGAAAAATTTCTCCGAGACGTTAATTTTTTTCTGTTGGGGGCTTTCTTCACCAACAGTTCCTGCCGGTAAAGATTCAAACGAAACGTAGTATATCCCAACGAGCCAAACAGGTTTTATTAAGAGGGTTAGTGCCTCCCTTAGGATCAAAAACTTGTTGAGGTCAGGTACCCCACTACGATCGATGGTGAGTATGTCCTCTTCGTTAAACTCAGGTGATTTTTCAGAGAACAACATACCCTATGAGATGCTTTTCGAGGCCCATCCTCTAGTCACTTGGGCCTTCGAGGATCATTCATTAAAGGTCGTTGCCTGCAATCAGGTAGCGCGGGATTATTATGGTTACACTCGGGAGAGTTTTCTGGAGCTTTCGGTGGCAGATTTGATTGTCGCGAATCAACTCCTCCAATTTATCGAGACGGCCCGAAGCTCCCCGAACGCCGAAAGTGCCCCGCTTCTGTTTTCTCATGTGGCTCAAGGGGGAAGGATTTTTCTCGGCTCGGTTCAATTCGGAACCGCTCAACTGGGATCATCTCGTTTTCATATTGTTCTGGTCTTAGAACCGACGTGGTCCACCTTGAATATCACCCAACTCAAATTGCTAGTGGAGCATCTCCCGATCTTGGTGAACGCA